>NZ_JAWLRY010000020.1:0-79732 GCF_033142325.1 Rhodococcus sp. IEGM 1370
CCTGTGAACTCAGCACTCAACATGCAGTAACCCTCCATAGCTTCTCGAATGACTCACCAGAAGCTTGGCAAAGAGGGAAATCGGCCCGCTACCCAACTATTCGTAACTCTTCACTTGAAGCTAGATATCGATAGACAATGCTACGGAGTGCAGAGTCGCCGGACCGCTGCTTCGATTTTCGACGCCCGACGCTGGTGTTCGGCGTCGTCGACGGGTCCGCAGTCGCTGCCGGGCGCGGTCATCCAGGCGGAGGTGATGCCGAAGATCATGGTGAACAGGTCGTCGACGGTGAAGGTGTCGGAGATCAGTCCGTTCTGCTGCGCGGCCGCCATGGCGTTTCGTCGCTCGGCGATCACCGCATGGATGTCGTCGGCACCGGCGACCGCCGTGCCGCCTTGAAGCTGCGTCCACAGCAGCAGTCGGTGCTCCTGCGGATTCGCGTCGAGGTGCAGATACTCGCGCGCGGCGTATCCCCCGAGATCGTCGACGGTGAAGGGAACCGACTCCAGGAAGCGCGCGAATCCGTCTTCCACGACGGCCCGGAACAGTGCTTCCTTGTCTCCGAAGTATGCGTACAGGCGTTCCTTGCTCGCCTTGGCCGAGACCGCGATGCGGTCGACCCGTGCGCCGGCCAGGCCGTGCTCGGAGAATTCTGCGCGGGCAGCGACGACGATGCGGGCGCGGGTGGCGCTTGCGTCAGGCTTCATGGCGGCCACCCTACCGCCAACCAACTAGTTCGTTTGACAGCCGGTCCATCGTCGCTTACCTTTTCGGTCGGGACATTTTTCGTGCCCAGAGAATCAACGAGTACGAGTGGGGTAGAAACATGTCGCAGGTCTCCGAACACGGGGCGCTGGCCGAGAATCCGAATTACGAACGCCGCTGGTTGGTGCTCTGCATCGTCGCCATCACGCAGCTCACGATCGTGTTGGACGGCACCATCGTCAACATCGCCCTGCCGCAGGCGCAGATCGACCTCGGCATCAGCGACACCAGCCGCACCTGGGTGATCACCGCATACGCGCTGGCGTTCGGCGCGCTGTTGCTGCTCGGTGGTCGAATCGCGGACTACTGGGGCCGCAAGCGCTCGTTCATCGTCGGCATGGCCGGCTTCGCCGTTGCCTCCGCCGTCGGCGGACTCGCCCAAGAGGGCTGGCAGCTGTTCATCGCACGCGCAGGTCAGGGCGTCTTCGCTGCACTGCTCGCACCCGCAGCGCTGGCCATCCTGACGGTAACGTTCACCGACACCAAGGAGCGCGCCAAGGCATTCGGCGTGTTCGGCGCGATCGCCGGTGGCGGCGCAGCCGTCGGACTGCTCCTCGGCGGAGTGCTCACCGAGTACGCGAACTGGCGCTGGTGCCTGCTCGTCAACATCCCCGTCGCCATCATTGCCATCGCCGCCGCAGTCCCGCTGGTCAAGGAGAGCAAGGCACACGGCGACACCCGCTACGACCTGCCCGGAGCGATCCTCGTCGCGCTCGGACTGGCCTCGCTGGTCTACGGCTTCACCGAAGCCGAGGACGGCTGGGCGACGGTACCCACCATCTCCTTCATCGCTCTCGGCCTCGCGCTGCTCGCCGCGTTCGTCGTGGTCGAATCCAAGTCCGCCAACCCGCTGCTCCCCCTGAGCGTTCTGCTCGACCGCGACCGCGGTGCCGCATACATCGGGTCGGCCGTCATCGGTGCAGCACTGCTCGGTGGCACGTTGTATCTGACCTTCTACTTCCAGATCGTGCTCCAGATGAGCCCGGTCATCGCCGGTGTCGCGTCGCTGCCCATGACCGGCGGAATCCTGATCACCGCCGCGATCGCCTCGGCACTCGTACCGAAGATCGGGCCCAAGCCGATGATGGCCGTCGGCCCCGTCGTCTCGGCGATCGGCCTGCTGCTGCTCACGCAGATCGGCGTCGACACCTCGTACTGGACGCACGTGCTCCCCGGAGTCGTACTGCTCGGGCTCGGTCTCGGCCTGCTGATGGTGCCGATGCAGAACGTCGCTCTCATCGGCGTCCCCGATCACGATGCGGGTGCCGCATCCGCGCTGATCAACGCGACGCTTCAGGTCGGCGGCGCACTCGGCGCAGCGGTGTTCACCACGGTGTACACCTCGTCGAAGACGACGTTCCTCGCCGAGAACCCGGCACCGACGCCGCCCGCAGGAGTTCCTGCGGAGGCTCTTGCCGGCCAGGAAATCCCCAGCGACGAGATGCTGGCCGCGCTACCGGAACCGATCCGCAACTTCGTGCTCGCCACCATCGATCACGCTTTCGCAGCCGAGGTGTCGGGCTACGCGTGGGCCTTCGGAACCGCCGCGATCCTGGTCGCGTTGGTGTGCCCGGTCGTGCTGGTACTGGTCCGTGCCAAGAAGGACGACCTGCCAGTCGGGGACACTCCGGTCCACATCGGCTAGCGCATACGAGAACAGAACCCCGCTGCTCGCCCGTCGAGCAGCGGGGTTTTTCGTTGTGGTGACCGTCAAGCCCGATCGGGGTCGATCGCCTCGGCCTGCGCCGTGAGCAGCATGTGCAGCAACTCGGGAGGCAGAGCCATGGGCGGCAGCGCGCCGAGAGCGATGGAGTTCTCCGCCTCGCCGCCCAGCTCGACCACCTCGTCGTGCAGGCTTTCCATCTTCTCGTCGAGCTTGTTGGCGCTCTCGGCCGCCTCGGTCAGCTCCGCCAACAGAGTCTCCGGAATCTGCCCGCGATACTTGTAGAAGATCTTGTGCTCGAGGCTCGCCCAGAAATCCATCGCGATGGTTCTGATCTGCAGTTCGACGAGGACCGGCTGGACGCGATCGGACATGAACACCGGAATCTCGACGATCAGATGCAAGCTCTTGTAGCCGTTGGCTTTCGGGTTCGCGATGTAGTCCTTGATCTCGACGACGCGCACGTCGCTCTGACTGCTGAGCATGTCGGCGATGCGGTAGGTGTCGGAGATGAAGCTGCAGGTGATGCGCACTCCGGCGACGTCGAAGATGTTCTCGCGAATCGCATCGAGAGTCAGGGCGCACTTCTTCCGCTGCGCCTTCTCGAAAATGCTCTCCGGAGTCTTCAACCTCGACGAGACGTGCTCGATGGGGCTGTACCGGTGAATGTGGGTGAATTCCTGCTTCAAGATGTTGATCTTCGTGATCAGCTCGTCGATCCCGAACTTGTAGCTCATCATGAATCGCGTGAAATCTTGTCTCAGTTGACCCAGATCGACGACGGGCTCACTGTTGTTCATACCGTCGATTGTCCACGACGGGCGACTGTGTTCGCGCAGCGCGGGAATCGAAGCTGGCGTCACTGCACGAGTTGCGTAGCTCCGGCGTGAACAGCACGACGCCACAGCGTTCGCACTGATGGGTGCGGTGATGTCCGCGGTCGCACGAACAGGCCCGTGAACCCACCAATACCGAACCGGCGACGAGTGGATGGCCGTTGGTGCAGCGAGAAGGCGCTCGTTCTGCCCACCGATCGCCGACGCGATAGAGCGATCCGGCAACCGGGTCGGTGTCGCGCTCGTCGGATGCCATCGCGCGCAACCGCCTTCGACACTGTCTACCGTCCGATATGGACCGCCCGAAGTGGCTCCGCTGGCCGCATCGCCAACTTCGGGGGCCCGCTCAGACTAACAGAAATCGAACGTGTGTTCTAACTCGTAGGTCAAAACCACGTCTTGCGGCCACCGACTGCGCGCCCCATCGAACCGAGCAACGTCAGAACCGCGCCGACGACGACAAGAATGATGCCGATGGTCGTCAAGATCGAGATGCCGGCGAAATAGCCGATGAGGGCGAGGATGATTCCGAGAACGATCATGACTACTCCTGGTGCCACTGTGAGCCCGCTACCGACGAATTGCCGATGGGACCGAACCTACTCGGGCGCGTGGACGATTGCTCACAATTGTCGCTATTTTCCGGCGTCCACTTTCGCGGCGAGAAACGCCTCGGGGTCGATGAGATCCGCCTGCCCGACGATCGATCCCAGGTCAGCGATACGTTCGATACCGGTCAGCACCATCTCTTCTTCGACCGTGCCCTCGGCGTAGCCGTAGTAGCAGGTCGACGTCGTGTGGTTGTGGTCCTTGTCTATTCGGTTGGCCCGGCCCTCGATCTGCCGAATGTCGATGGGCGTCCACCGGGGATCGTGAATCAGCGTCACGCGTGGTGCGAGGGTGGAGACCGTGCCCTCCGGGAGCAGTAATTCGTTGGTGTGCAGGTTGATCGCACTGGTGGTTGTCGAGACGATGACCGACGCGTCGCCGGTTTGAAAGCGTCTGATCGACGCCTCCTGATCCGGGCTGCTCATACTCCCGTCGACGACCGCGACCTCGAGGCCCTCGTCCCGAAGCGTCTGCGCCAACGCCGCTACCGACTCGCGGTAGAACATCGAGACGAACACCTGATTGCCGGCCTTGACCCAGGTGCGCACCTGGTCGGCGGACGCGGGAATGCGTAGGTACGAACACTTCTGGCGGAATCGCAGGGTCGCGGCGCGGGTGCTCGGGTTCTTCTGCAGCACGCGCTTGCCGCCGACGGCCTTCCAGATCGGTAGCCCGACTTCCTTGCGGTAGTCCACCCACGCCGAGTTGTACAGCCGCTTCTGCGCGGCGGTGAGTTCCTGGCCGAGCGGCTCGCGTGGGGTCGGCGGTGAGGGACGCGAAATCGACCACGGCACAGCACCTCCCGACAGCCACCCATGTACGGACGCGATATCGCGGGCGCGTCGGGCCGCGTCCTCGGGCTCCCACCGCCACGTCGTCAATCCCGTCGTCGCCTTGCCTGCCTTGACGGCGAACCCCGATTCGATGAGGAACTCGGCCCACTTCATCGTCACCGCATAGCCGAGATACTCGTCGTCGCCGAGGATCTCGACCCCGCGGCTGCGCTCGACGGCCCGTGCCATGTAGGCGAAGTGCAGCGGCTGATAGCCGGGAGTTGCAGACATCCACACCACCGAGCGCGCCGCCTCCTGATACCGCCAGAGGATCTGCGACTGCTGCGATTCGATGTTCATCAGCGCATGCGATTCGTCGGCGATCACCACGTCCATGTCGAACCGAAGCTCGCCGAGCGAGATGGTCCGCTTGTTCTGTGTCCGTTTGCGTTTGCCCAGGTCGGTCTCGGGCGGAACGGACAGGAGCTTCTTCGTCGACTGGTACGTGATCAGCAGCCAGCGCTTGCGCTCGGACGGTTCGATGTCGGCCTCGCTGTCGGCGATGGTGCGCCGCCATCCCGGCAATGCGCCCTTGGGTGCGACCACCAGCACCGTGCCGATCTCGGCCGCCGACATCTGCCGAACGGCCTCGCACACCGCCAACGTCTTGCCCAGACCCGTCGAATCCATCTGCGCGAAGTACGGGAATCCCGCGTCGAGGGCGGCGAGATGGCGTCGAACGGATTCGAGTTGGGTCTCACGCGGCTGCATCGCGCGCTCCCGCACCATCTCGTCCCGCCAGTTCTCGTTGGCATCGTCCTCGAGCCACCGTTGCAGGCTGTACGGCATCGACTCGTACGGCTGCAGATACTCGGGCAATTCGGTGCCGTAGTACGCGAACACCCGCGGTCCGGGATACCAGCGCGCCCCGGCAGCGCCCGCCGCCGACCGATCCTCGAACGGCACGTCCAACACCCAGACGCGCTCACCGGGATCGGGCACCCGCAGATCGGGGGCAGCAGTCTTGCGAGGCGACGTCTTGCGCGGGGCGGCTCTCTTCCGCGGTGCCGCTTTCTTTGCTGCTGCTTTCTTGGGAGCGGGCTCACCGTTCTTCGCGGCCGCGAACTTTCGCGCAGCGGCGCTCTGCCCGGCCTTGACGGTGCGGGCAGTGGTGGATCGGGCTGTGCGTCTACGAGGTGGCATCGGATCCAGTCTGTCGTACGGTGTGCACGAACACCGTAAAGGAGCCCTGTGACATACACGAACGACCCGCGCGCCGTAGTTCTCGTCCACGATCAGGATCCGACTCTGGCGCGACGCGACATCGGCACTCTCGACGCCGAATTACGCACCAGGGGTTTCCAGTTGGAGGTGCACTCCTTCGATCACAGCCCCGACGTTCCGCCGCCGCCACTGTCTCACGCGCAGTTGATGGTGGTCATGGGCTCGCCCGACGCCGCCTACGACGACACGCTGACGTGGCTCGCGCCCGAGATCGTCTACCTGCAGGACGCCATCGACGCGCAGGTCCCGATCCTGGGTGTGTGCTTCGGCGGGCAGTTGCTAGCGCGAGTGCTCGGCGGGTCGGTCCGCAAGTCCGAGCATCCCGAGTACGGATTCGTCGACATCGACACCTCCGATCCCGAGCTCATCGGCCCCGGCCCGTGGATGGAATTCCACGGCGACACCTTCACCGCGCCGCCGCAGGCCACGGTGATCGCGCGCAACGAGGCCGCGCAGCAGGCCTTCGTATGCGGACCGCACCTGGGGCTGCAGTTCCACCCCGAAATCGACCTCGACACCTACGACGCGTGGGCCGCCGCGTGGGACCGCGACGGCGTCGAACATGCGGTGGACACCCGCGAAATCCGCCGGGCCATCGCGGAGGCCGAAGCCGCAGCTCGGTCGCGCTGCTCGGCGCTGCTCGACGCATTTCTCGCCCGATCCTCGGCGGTGCCCCGGTAGGGTCGAACGATGACCGAGGCCAGGCCCAGCAACTTCAGCGATCACCAACTCGGCATCTACGCCGCCGGAATGTTCGCCCAGCAGACACCGCCGATCACCACCAACCTGGCGAGGCTGGAGGACCAGGCTGCCGAGAAGCTCTCGCCCGAGGCATTGGGCTACATCGTCGCCAGCGCGGGCAGCGGCTCGACGGCACGGGCGAACCGAGCGGCCTTCGACAAGTGGGCCATCGCCCCCAGGATGCTTCGGAGTTCGGCTGCTCGTGATCATTCGTGCACCGTGCTCGGCACCGAGATGCCGGCCCCGCTGATGATCGCTCCCGTGGGCATTCAGACGCTCGCGCACCCCGACGGCGAGCTCGCCACCGTTCGCGCAGCCGCGGAACTCGGTGTGCCATACATCCATTCGACACAGGCCTCGCATTCGTTCGAGCAGATCGCGGAGGCAGGGGGCGACGCTCCCCGCTGGTACCAGCTGTACTGGCCGACGGACGAATCGGTGCTGCTGAGCTTCCTGCAGCGCGCGAAGGAGTCCGGATTCACCACCCTGGTGCTGACCCTCGACACGACCTTGCTGGGCTGGCGGCCCGCCGATCTGGACCGCGGTTACCTGCCGTTCCTGGCCAACCTGGGTATCGAGAACTACCTGACCGATCCGGCGTTCCAGGCCGGCCTGGGGCAGCCGGTCGAGGAGAATCCTGTTGCCGCCGCGATGCATTGGGCGCAGATGTTCCCCAACCCGGGTCTGTCGTGGAAGAACTTGGCGTTCCTGCGCGAGCACTGGAGCGGTCCGATCGTGCTCAAGGGAATCTGTACGGTGGGCGACGCGCGAGAGGCGGCCGCGCACGGAGTGGACGGCATCGTCGTCTCCAACCACGGTGGGCGTCAGATCGACGGGGCCAGGCCGTCACTCGACGCGTTGCCGTCCATCGTCGATGCCGTCGGAGACGATCTGACCATCCTGTTCGACTCCGGTGTGCGCACCGGGGCAGACATGGCCAAGGCGTTGGCGCTCGGGGCAGATGCGGTACTGCTGGGCCGACCCTTCCTGTACGGCCTCGCACTCGATGGTCAGGAGGGTGTTGCGCACGTATTACGTTGCCTGCTGGCCGAATTCGACCTGGTGACGAGCCTGTCCGGTCATACCGGCGCAGGCGAACTGGGCCGCGACTCGATCATGGAGTCCTGATGGAGTGGACGAAGCACGCCATCTGGTGGCACCTGTACCCGCTCGGCTTCACCGGTGCGCCGGTACACGGCTGGGACGGTGAATCTCAGGCGGATCTGCACCGGCTGAACAGAATCGAGAACTGGCTCGACTACGCACTCGAACTCGGCGCGTCGGGCATCGCCCTCGGTCCGATCTTCGAGTCCGAGAAGCACGGCTACGACACTGTCGACTATTTCCACATCGACGGCAGGCTCGGCACCGACGAGGACATCGACTCCCTGATCGCCGCGGCGCACTCCCGCGGCCTGACGATCATGTTCGACGGCGTCTTCAACCATGTGGCGCAGAGCTTTCCGAAGTTTCAGGAAGCGCTGACCGAGGGTGCGGACTCCGAGGCCGCGGGGTGGTTCCACCTCGATTGGTCCGGTGAAAAGCCGACGCATCGCAACTTCGAGGGCCACGACGAACTGGTCGCACTCGATCACGAGAGCCCGGATGTGCAGCAGTACGTCGTGGACGTCCTGTCGCACTGGCTCGAGCGAGGCGTCGACGCCTGGCGGCTGGACGCGGCCTATGCGGTATCGCCGCGTTTCTGGGCCGCGGTGTTGCCGAAGGTTCGGGAAAAGCACCCGGACGCTTACTTTCTCGGCGAGGTCATTCACGGCGACTACGACCGAATCGTCTCGGCCTCCACGCTGGACTCGGTCACTCAGTACGAGCTGTGGAAGGCCGTCTGGAGCGGTCTGAGCGAGCTCAACTTCTTCGAGCTCTCCCATGCGCTCGAGCGTCACAACGGCTGGCTCGACGCCTTCGTGCCCGCCACGTTCGTCGGAAATCACGACGTCAACCGCATCGCCAGCGTCATCGAGGACGAGCGACATCTGCTGCACGCCTTGGTGGTTCTGTTCACCGTGGGCGGTATGCCGATGATCTACTACGGCGACGAGCAGGCGTTTCGCGGAATCAAGGAGGATCGAGTCGGCGGTGACGACGAGGTGCGTCCGGAGTACCCCGACACGTCCGAGAATCTCGCTCCGTACGGTTGGCCGGTCTACCGAGTGCATCAGGAGCTGATCGCACTTCGGCGTCGCAATCCGTGGCTGTACTCCGCGCGCACCGAGACGCTCGAACTCACCAACACCGCACTGCTCTATCGCGCGCACGCCGACGGCGAATCGCTGACGGTCGCGCTCAACCTCGGTGACGACGCCATCGACTACCCGGTTCAAGGCGACGAGGTGCTCGCAGGCGAAGCGGATCTGCACGACGGGCGGGTGAGCGTCCCGCCGCACGGCTGGGCCGTGATCGGCTGAACGCGTGCATTCGGTTCCATTCGTCTCTCTAGCGTGAAAACAAGACACGGCGAGAAACCGCTACAGGTACAGTCGACCGCGACACGGGGTGCCCGTCAGGGCTGAGAACACACCCGTCGAACCTGATCTGGTTAGGACCAGCGAAGGGAATGTCGTGGCGTTGCGGTATTCCTGTTCCCTCGTGACGGTCCCGACCTCGAACGAGAGGCGAGGCGCATGAAATTCGACGAGCAGACAGTGTTGGTCACCGGCGGTGGACGCGGACTGGGAGCAGCGATCGCCGCGGCGTTCGCCGGCCAGGGTGCCCGAGTGGTGATCGACTACCGCAACAGCAGAGATGCCGCCGAAGCGCTGTCGAACCGACTCGGTGAGAACGCGATCGCGGTCCAGGGTGATGTCACCGACGACGCCGCGGTGGCCGCGCTGTTCGATACCGCGCGTGAGCATTTCGGCACCCCGATCACTACCGTCGTCAACAACGCGCTGGCCGATTTCTCGTTCGACGGAGACGCACGGCCCAAAGCCGACACGATCACCTGGGAGCGCTTCGACGCTCAACTGCGGGGCAGCGTCCGCGCGGCGTTGTTGACCACCCAGGCTGCACTGCCGGGCATGCGCGAGGCGGGGTTCGGACGAATCATCAACGTGGGCACCAATTTGTTCCAGAATCCGGTAGTCCCGTACCACGACTACACGGCCTCCAAGGCGGCGCTGCTCTCGCTGACCCGCACTCTGTCCGCCGATCTGGGCGCAGACAACATCACCGTCAACATGGTCTCGGGTGGACTGCTCCGCACCACCGACGCCAGCTCCGCGACCCCGGCCGAGGTGTTCGATTTCATCGCCGCCTCGACCCCGCTGCAACGCGTCACCACCCCCGAGGAATTCGCCGACGCTCTGCTGTTCTTCGCATCGCCGTGGGCGCGGTCGGTGACCGGCCAGAATCTCGTCGTCGACGGCGGACTGGTCAAGGACTGACATGCACCTCAACGCTTTTCTCTACGGTTGCGGCCACCACAGCGCGGCGTGGCGTCACCCCGATTCGCGAGTGGAGGACCTCGGCGACATCTCGTACTACGAGGAACTCGCGCAGCTCGCCGAGCGGGGCAAGTTCGACGCGGTGTTCTTCGCCGACGGTCATTCGGTACGCGACCCGGCCGGGGCAGGCACCTGGTTCCTCGAGCCGATCACCGCGCTGTCCGCCATGGCGCGGGCCACCACGCACATCGGCCTCGTCACCACGGTCTCGTCGACGTTCTACACCCCGTTCCACGCTGCACGCATGTTGGCGTCGCTCGATCACATCAGTGGCGGCCGTGCTGGTTGGAACGTCGTCACCTCCATGTTCGACGCCGAAGCACGCAACCACGGGATGGACGTCATCCCGGCTCGTGAGGAGCGATATGCCCGCGCCGAGGAGTTCGTGGATACGGCTCTGGCGCTGTGGGATTCGTGGGATGCCGACGCGTTGACGCTCGATCGAAGCAGGCACTACGCCGATCCGGCCAAGGTGCACTCGATCGACCACGACGGCAAACACTTTCGGGTCGACGGGCCGTTGACGGTGCCGCGGTCGCCGCAGGGGAGGCCGGTGCTGTTTCAGGCCGGCGCGTCGGGCCCGGGCCGGGATCTGGCCGCGAAGTACGCCGAGGCGATCTATGCCGTCGCCTACGATCTCGTTGCAGCGCAGAGCTATTACAACGACGTGAAGGCGAGAATCCGCCATGCGGGCCGCGACAGCGCGACAGTGGGGATCATGCCGGGTTTGGTGACGTACATCGGGTCGACCATGGACGAGGCTCGCCGCAAGAAGGCCGAACTCGATGAGCTGCTGCCCACGGAGCAGTCACTGGCGATGCTGTCGACGTTCACCGGACAGGACTGTGCTGCCTGGGAACTCGACGCGCCGGTACCGTCCCTGCCTCCGGCGGCCGAGTTCGCCGGACCGCAGGGTCGCTACGAGACGATCCTGCGGATCATCGAGAAGGACGCCCCGACTGTGCGGGAGTTGCTCGGCACCCTCGCCGCGGGCGGCGGCCACGCGACAATGATCGGCACGCCGGAATCGATTGCCGACGAGATGCAGTCGTGGATCGGCCGCGGTGCCGACGGCTTCAATCTGATGTGTCCGCGCTACCCGGACTCATTGGAGGACTTCGTCGATCAGGTGGTTCCGATCCTGCAGCGGCGCGGTATTTTTCGCGCCGACTACACCGCGTCGACGCTGCGCGGGCACCTGGCGGGGTGATTCGTGAACATCAGTCCAGCGAGGCGATGAATTCCCTCGTCAATCGTGCGATGTCGTCGGCATGGGAGATCGGCGACCAGTGTCCGGCCGGAATGTCGTTGCGCGTGAGGTTCTTCACCCACTTGCCGGTGTCGTCGTAGTGGTACGGACGCACTGCGACGTCCTCGGTGTTGACGATGAGGTGCACGGGGATGTCGATGTACCGCTCACGTGGATTGCCCAGGAGCGGAATGATGTTGGCCCGGTAGAGTTTGGTGCCGTTGGTGGCATCCGACCACAGTGTGGGGTTCTGGGTGACGAGCTTCGGATCGACGCCCGAGAACTCCTGGAGGAACGCCGGCCACCCCTTGGCGAACTGCCGCTTGATGCGCAACGTGGACAGGCCGGGGATGTGGAAGGTGACGGTGTACCACGACGCGCGTACCTGGGCGAGCACCTGTTTGATGCCGGTGAGGGTGGGTTTGCGCAGGCGCGACTGCGACCACTTGCCGAGGTGATCGAGGTTCGGCCCGGAAATCGATGTGTACGAACGAATTCGGTCCTTCGCCTGGGGCTGGGCTGCGGCCTCCCATACCTCGACGGCACCCCAGTCGTGGGCGAGTACATGGACTGGGGCGTCGGGGCTGACGGCATCGGCGACGGCATAGAAATCCGAGGCGAGCCGGGCCAGCTTGTACGCCGACTGCTCGGCGGGGACCGAGCTCTCGCCTGCGCCGCGGGAGTCGTAGCTGATCACCCGGAAGCGGTCCTCGAGCTGCGGCACGATGTGGCTCCACAGCTCATGAGTATCGGGCCAGCCGTGCACGAGGACGATGGGATCGCCGTCGGGATTGCCGCTCTCGAACACCGCCAGCCGGATGCCCTCGTTGATGACTGTCGTCTGAACCGCGTTGCTGCTCAACAGTTTTCCGTTCTATAGATCGAGTACGAGACGCCCGCTGCGTGCGCGCGAAACGCAGATGAGCATGTGATCGCGCTGCTCTTCCGGCGTCAGTCTGTTTTCCAGGTGCTCGGGCTCACCGGAGAGCACCCGGACCTTGCAGGTGCCGCAGAAGCCCTGCTGGCACGAGTACGCGACGTTGGGTTTCTGCTCCTTGACCGCCGTCAGCACGGAGGCGTCGGCGGCGACGTCGAGCACAGCGCCCGTGCTGATCAACTGCACCTCGAACGGAGTGCCGTCGAGAATCGGCGGCGGGCCGAATCGCTCGAAATGCAGTGCGGTGGAGGGGCACTGGCGAAAGTCGCGGCGGACTGCGTCGAGCATGGGGGTGGGGCCGCAGCAGTAGACGGCACCGCCTGCGGGTGCGCGCTCGAGCAATTCACCCTCGGTGGGGTACCCGTGCACGTCGTCGGTCCGGACGAACACCCGGTCCGATTCCCAGCTCTCGATCTCGTCGAGGAAGGGCATCGTGTCGCGTGATCGACCGCAGTACACGAATTGCCAGTCCATGCCGAGAATTCTTGCGGCGCGGACCATCGCGATGATGGGAGTGATCCCGATACCGCCGGCGATGAACAGTGCGCTGCCGTCGCCGACGAAAGGGAATCCGTTGCGGGGGCCACGGACGGTGACCTCGGTGCCGGGTTGCAGTCCGTGCATTTCGATGGATCCGCCTGCGCCGGTCGGGATTCGGCGCACCGCGATGCGATAGGAGCTGCGATCGGAGGGATTTCCGCACAGTGAGTACTGCCGGCGACGGCCCGAGGGCAGGTGCAGATCGAGATGACAGCCCGGATGCCAGATGGGCAGCTGTGCACCCGTCGGCGACGCAAGGGTGAGGGCTGCGACATCGTTGTCCTCGGCGACGATCTCGCGTTCGGTGACGACCAACTTCAACGCCGAATCGGGGTTGTGGCCGGCGACGGCGTCGTTGTACTCCGCTCCGGCCGCCGCCTGCATGTACCCGTTGAGAAACGTACCGAGCAGCTGCATCGAGCGATCAGGACGTCCGCGCCCGCGCAGGTCCGGCGGAGCATCCTTGGGGAGCAGCCGCGGGACGCGCCGTGAAGAGAGCTTCACCTCGCTGCAGCCTGAGCGGCAGGCGAGGACGCAAGGTACCGGACGGCCTGAGCTGTGGAGCCTTCCTGGCTGGGGTGGTACGACTTCTTGAGGTAGCGCGACATGCTGCGGCCGACGTGCGTCAGCGCGGGCAGGGTGCCGCGTTTGACCGACTTCCGCCACAGTGCCGAGCGCGGCTTGCGGACGGACTTCGGGGCCGACTGCAGCTCCGGGTCGTTCTTCATCAGGAAGATGATCCCGCGCATCCAGATGTAGGCCATCAACGGCACGACCACGACGAACGTGCGCAATCGGCGAACCTCGCGCTTGTCGAAGTATCGCAGCGTGTCGTAGGCGACCGAGCGGTGCTCTACTTCCTCGGCACCGTGCCAGCGCAGCAGATCGAGCATGGTGGGGTGGATGCCCGCGCGGTCGAGACCGTCGGCGTTGAGTACCCAGTCACCGAGAAATGCCGTCACGTGCTCGATCGCGGCGATCAGAGCCAAGCGCTCGACCAGATTGTTCTTCGATCGAAGGCTGGTCACCGAATCGGAGCCGAGGACCTTGCCGAAGGCCCACTCCATCTGGTCGGTGAACGGAGTCGGGTCGAGTCCTTTGGCCTGGAGATGCACGAGGACGCCGGTGTGGGCCTCGGCGTGTACGGCTTCCTGGCCGATGAAGCCGATGACGTCGTCGCGCAGCTTCTCGTCGTCGATGTACGGCAGGGCTTCCTTGAACGTGTCGACGAACCAGTGCTCGCCGGCGGGCAGCAGTAGATGCAGCACGTTGAGTACGTGCGTGGTGTACGGATCGCCCGGCACCCAGTGCATCGGCAGATCGCTCCAGTCGAACTTGACGTTTCTGGCTTGCAGCATCACTTCACCGGGATCCGATGCGACGATCTTCCGTTCGCTCATCGAGCCACCTCCTCCACGTTCGCAGGTGTGGCCGATGCCACAGTGCGAGACTTAGTATAAACACCGGTAACACATAAAGGGAACCGTGACGGTATCCGATGAGACACTTCTGTCATGACCGACTCCTCCCCCGTGTCGACTCCCCCGAGTCGTATGCCCGTCACCTGGCCTGCTGAATGGCCAGTCGAAGTTCGGCGCATCGCCGATGCCACGAACGATGCGCTGGCTGCTGTCGCCTCGCAGGATTCGGTCGCGTTCGACGATGCCGTCGAATCGTTGGGCCGCTCGGACTCGGCGCAGGCCGGCCACGTGCATGCCGAAATGGTACGCACGTTGCTCGAAGAGGTATACAGCGATGGATTGACCGGCGAGAACGTCCAGGAGGTGCTCGGCCGAACCGTACGAGGAGCCGGCTGGCTGCCGAACCTGGACATCGCCGGATTCGTGGAGGTGCTCACCGGAGCGCTGGGGGTGTCCGACGTCGAAGAGCAGTCGCGAGTGAGGCCGCGTCCGGCGCACGCGTTGCTGGTGGTCGCAGACCTGCTCGCGGTGCGCCGTGGCCGAGCCGAGACCTATCTGCGACGCGCACTGGCCGAAGTGCAGCGCGCCGAGACGATCGAGATGCCCTAGGAAAGTCTTCGCCTGTCTTGCATACGCGCTAGACCGTCGAAGAAAGCGCTACCGATGCAGAATGTTCGCTCCGGCGATGACGGCTCGCACGGCCGACAGGTGTGCGTCGGTATCCATGCCCATCGACCATTCGCGGCGACCGTCGTGCTCGGTGAGGACGAAGGTGGCGGTCTCGTCGCCGATGATCTGCTGGTGGAACGAGAGGATCTCGATGCGGAATCCGGCGTTGTGGAGCATCGACGTCAAGGCCTCGATCGGCCCGTAAGTCGTTGCCGCACAGGCGATGATCGTGTCGCCGACGCCGAAGGTCGCGTCGAAAGCCGTCCTACCGCCAGCTGCACTGTCGGCAGTCCATGACCCCAGTCGAAGAGGGCCGGTGGTGGGCGAGAAACGGTCGGTGAAGTTCGTCCACGACATGTGTTGCCAGGTGATCTCGTCGCGCATCGTGCGCGGCAGGGCGCAACCGAAACGGGCGTGGAACGGATCTGTGGCGAGAGTGGAAGCAAATGCATTCATGAGGGTGGTCCTGGCGAATGTGAAGGGAGGACCGAGAGAGCACAACGACCCGCAGCGAGGGGTCGGTCCGAATCAGACCCCGCTACGGCGGCGTACTACGAGAATGCGCTTCACACCCCAGAAAGTAGTCCTCCGTCGCAGTCGCGCGCAAGTATCGAGTGAATACAGATCTCTAGGACACGAACTAGATGTCCGCATATATCGCACGATTCGTTGTAACTTTGGCCCCATGGACCCCGTGCGTAACCCCTACGCCCCCGGCGCCGGCCAGCGCCCACCCGAGCTCGCAGGCCGAAAGAAGCAGCTCGACGCCTTCGACGTCGTACTCGAACGCATCACCCGCGGCCGGCCGGAACGCAGCGTCGTACTCACCGGGCTGCGAGGCGTCGGGAAGACGGTGTTGCTCAACCAACTCCGATCCGCGGCCATCGCCCGCGGCTGGGGCACCGGCAAGATCGAGGCTCGGCCGGACCAGGAACTGCGTCGACCGCTGTCGTCTGCGCTGCACATGGCGGTCCGCGGCATCGCGGCATCGCATCGCGATCCCGAACGCGTCGACGAATTCCTCGGCGTCCTCAAGGCCTTCGCCCTACGCGCCACCGCGGACAAGGGCATGCGGGAGCGGTGGCAGCCCGGCATCGACGTCCCGGCGAAGACCGGCCGCGCCGACTCCGGCGACATCGAGATCGACCTCGTGGAACTGCTGCTCGACGCCTCCGCGCTGGCCGGCGACGTGGGCGTGGGCATCGCCATCTTCATCGACGAGATGCAGGATCTGGGTGCCGCGGACATCTCCGCGTTGTGTGCGGCCTGTCACGAGCTCAGTCAGGACACCGCGCCGCTGATCATCGTCGGGGCCGGGCTGCCACACCTACCTGCGGTGTTGTCGGCATCCAAGAGTTACTCCGAGCGCCTGTTCAGTTACCACCGGATCGGCCGACTGGAACGAGCCGCGGCCGACCTCGCGTTGATCGCTCCGGCCGACCGCGAGGACGTCGAATTCACCCCCGACGCGCTCGACGCGCTGTATGCAGCCGCTGACGGCTACCCGTACTTCGTCCAGGCCTACGGCAAGGCGACGTGGGATCTCGCGGCCGACACCCCGATCACCGTCGAGGACGTGCGCGTCGCCGCTCCGACGGCGGAGGAGGAATTGGCCGTCGGATTCTTCGGATCTCGCTACGAGCGTGCGACGCCTGCCGAGCGTGAATACATGCGTGCGATGGCCGAACTGTCCGTGGACGACGGCTCGGTGCCGACCTCGGCCGTGGCGACCGAGCTGAAGCGCAAGCCTGCATCGCTGTCTCCGGCTCGCGACGGACTGATCAAGAAGGGCCTGATCTATTCGGCCGAGCGCGGAACCATCGCGTTCACGGTGCCGCACTTCGGTCGCTACCTGCGGGCCCAGACCGACGAACCTGCGGCGGTGTGAACTCTCACTACGCCTCAGCGCGCTCGACGCACAGTTGCTCGAGTTTCCGCACTGCCTTGGGGTCGGAGTGGTCGACGTTGACGAGCTCCGAGTTGCCGTCGTAGAAGTCGATCAGTCGCTGATCCATCACCTTGCGCCACAACGGCGGAACCAGCGCGCAGAAGATCATCACTGCATATCCGGCCGGTAGCTGTGGGGACTCGTCGACGGTGCGCAGTGCCTGGTAGCGGCGCACCGGATTCGCGTGATGGTCGCTGTGCCGTTGCAGGTGGTAGAGAAACAGGTTGCTCCACAGGTGGTCGCTGTTCCAGCTGTCGCGGTGGGTCGGTTTGCCGTATCGACCGCTCTTGCGCTTCTGCCGCAGCAGCCCGTAGTGCTCGAGGTAGTTGGCTGCCTCGTAGAGGACGATCGCGATCGCAGCCTGCAGGAACAGATACGGCACGGTCACCACACCGAAGACGGCGATCAGCACGCCGAACAGCACAACGCTCATGGCCGCGGCATTGAACAGGTTGTTTCGGTACGACCAGGGAGACAGGCCCTGGCGGGCGAGGCGTCGAGTCTCGAGCTCCCAGGCCGAGCGCAGGCCGTGCACGATCGTGCGCGGCAAGAACTTCCAGAACGACTCGCCGAACTTTGCCGACGCCGGATCCTCCGGGGTGGCGACGCGGAGGTGGTGGCCGTGATTGTGCTCGACGTAGAAGTGGCCGTACAGGGACTGTGCCAGTGTCACCTTCGACAGCCATCGCTCCAGACGCTCACGCTTGTGGCCCAGCTCGTGCGCGGCGTTGATGCCGACCCCACCGACGATGCCGACGGTGATGGCCAGGCCGATCCGCTCCGGGACTCCCAGCGGGCCGTGCGCCCAGAGATAGCAGGCCGCAACCAGACCCGCGTACTGCAACGGCAGGAACAGATAGACGCACCAGCGGTAGTACGGATCCTTCTCCAGCGCGGCGATCGCCTCGTCCGGGGGATTGCTGCGGTCCACTCCGGCGAATTTGTCCACCAGAGGCAGTGCGACACCCATGATCATCAGGCCGAGGGTCCAGAACGCACCGGGGCCGAGAAGGGTCACCAGCCCCCAGGCCAGGAACGGGCTGAGAGGAATCGTCAGCCCCAGCGGCCACAGGTAGCGCTTTGGGTCGCGCCACCGCGGCGACGTGCTCGTGGCGGACTCATCACGCATTCTGGATTCTTCACTCCTGAGTCCTGGTCGGTGCCGTGCCCCGAGGTGCGGGGACAAACGGTAGTGGCGTGTCACAACTACATCGCTCGTTCCACCAGGATATGTTACCCAAGCAAATTTTGTAGGTTCTCCGATGGGCCGTCGAACGCCCCGCTGCCCTTGTACGGTGACCGGATGAAGCATGTCGAGTCGTCGTTCGTCGGAGTTCACGGAACCCGAATCGTCTACGACGTCTGGACCCCCGAGACCACGTCGACCGGGATTGTGGTGCTCGCCCACGGCCTGGCCGAGCACGCGGGTCGGTACCGGCACGTCATCGAACGGCTGGGCTCGCTCGGCCTCGTCGTCTACGCGCCCGACCACCGAGGACACGGCCGATCCGGTGGCAAACGGGTGTCACTGGACAAGTGGTCCGACTTCACCGACGACCTGCACACGCTGTTCGGCATCGCAGCTTCCGAGCATCCGAATCAGCGCACCTTCCTGCTCGGCCACAGCATGGGCGGTGCCATCGCACTGTCCTACGCCCTCGACCATCAGGCCGATCTCGACGGTCTGATGCTGTCCGGCCCTGCCGTCGTCCCCAGCGTCGGGCAACCGAAAGCGCTGGTGGCGGTCGGTAAGTTCCTCGGACGATTCGTACCGGCCGCCCCTGTGCTCAAGCTCGATCCCACCCTCGTATCCCGTGACAAGGACGTCGTCGACGCCTATGTCGCCGACCCTTTGGGCTACCACGGCAGCGTCTCGGCGGGTCTGGCCGCGGCGATGCTGGGCGTCGGGGATACGTTCCCTGCTCGCCTGCCGTCGCTGACGATCCCCGTGCTGCTCCAGCACGGGACGGCGGATCGCTTGGCCGACGTCTCGGGCAGCGAGCTCATCGCCGAACTCGCCGGATCCGACGACCTGACCCTGAAAACGTACGACGGGCTGTTCCACGAAGTGTTCAACGAACCGGAGAAGGAGCGCGTACTCGACGATCTCATCGACTGGCTGCGTCCACGCGTACACACCGGCGCTGTAAGTTCCTGACGGATCTTTTCGAAGAAGGGGTACGACCATGACCAGGCGAGCACTCGTATTGGGCGGCGGCGGAGTCGCAGGTATTGCGTGGCAGACGGGTGTCCTACTGGGATTGGCAGAAGCCGGAGCCGACGTCAGCGACGCCGAGATGTTGTTGGGGACCTCGGCCGGGTCCTCGGTCGCAGCCCAGATCTCGAGCGGAGCCGCCTTGACCGAGCTGTTCGCGCGGCAGGCAGACGAAGCGAAGCAGGACCACGAACCGCATGCCGACTCGACCATCGACGAGCTGGTCTCCATGTTGGCTCGGGCTGCCCAGAACTCCGACGGCAGTGCCATCGACACGCGCAGGCGTATCGGCACCGAGGCGCTGTCGGCCTCGACGATCAGCGAGCGTGAGCGCAGGGCCATCATCGAACGACGGTTACCGTCGCACTCCTGGCCGAACCGCGATTTGCGTATCGTCACGGTCGACGCGGTGAGCGGTCGGCATCGGGTTCTCGATCGTGGCTCGGGCGTTCAGTTGGTCGATGCGGTGGCCGCGAGCTGCGCCATCCCGGGAATGTGGCCGCCGGTGACGATCGGTGATCATCGTTACGTCGACGGTGGTATCCGCGCCAGCGAAAATGCGGATCTGGCAGTCGGTTTCGAGAAGGTACTGGTGTTCAGGGTCGGAGCACTCGACCTGGAGCACGATCCGTTCGACATCGAACGTGAGCGGCTGATCAAGGGTGGCTCGAAGGTGGAAGTGATTGCCCCCGATGCAGATTCGGCGGCCGCGATCGGCCCCGATGCCACCGACATCGCGGTCCGATCGGCTGCGGCCGTCGCCGGACGAGCGCAGGGCAATGCCATCGCCGAGCGTATTGCCGAGTTCTGGGTCTAGAGAACCTCTCTAGCCGAACAGTGCGGCTCCGTTGCCCCAGCACACTGCACGAACCCAGTCGTCTCCCAGGTCCAGTCGGCGCACCGCCTGCAGGGCGTGCAGATACGGGTAAGGGATGTTCGGATAGTCGCTGCCGAACAGAATGCGATCCTGCAGGTCGACCAGCCGGGGCAGTTCGTGTTTCGGAAACGGTGCGCTCGCCTCGGAGAAGTCGGTGAACGACATCGTGGTGTCGAGTCGCACGTTCCGGTAGCGATCGGCCAGATCGAGGAAGTCGCCGTACTCCGGCATGCCCATGTGCGCGATGATCAACGGGAGCTCGGGAAACCGTTGCAGCAGTGCCGCAATCGGGTCCGGGCCGGTATGGGTGCCGGGTGCCGGACCGGATCCGCAGTGGATCACCACGGGTGCCTGCGCGTCCGAGAGTGCGCCCCAGACACCGTCGAGCAGCGGATCGTTCGGCGAATAGTTCCCGACCTGGATGTGCGACTTGAAGATTCGGGCACCGCTCGTCAGCGCCTGCTCGACGTACTCGGTGGCACCGTCCTCGGGGTAGAAGGTGGCGGTGTGCAGGCAGTCGGGGGTGCGCGCCGCGAAATCTGCTGCCCAGGAATTGAGCCAGGCTGCCATCGCCGGCTTGTGCGGGTAGATCATCGACGTGAAGTGCCGGACTCCGAACCCCCGAATGACCTCGAGCCGTTGCTCTTCGGCGAACCGGTAGGAGATGGGCCAGACGCTGCCGGTCAGCGGCCCGGCGCTGTCGAAGTAACTCCACACCTTGTCCATCACGTTCTTCGGCATGAAGTGCGTGTGGACGTCGAACAGTCCGGGCAGCGACAGTTCGGTCCAGAAAGCGACGATGTGTTCGGTCTCGTCTGCGAGTGCGGCGTCGGAGCGGGGTGGCTCAGTGTGCGACATGGGCGTCGAACCACTCGAGCGTCTTGCCCCAGGCGTCGGCGGCGGCGTCGGCGTCGAACACGGCGGGGCGGTCATCGCAGTGGAACCCGTGCTTGCCGTGCTCGTAGCGCGTGATCTCCGTGTCGACCGGCACCGTCGCGGTGATCTCGCGCAGCGTCTCGACTTCCTGGACGGGGATGCCCTCGTCCAGATCCCCGAAGAATCCGTGCCAGGGCGTCTGCAGTGCGTCGCCCACCGACGCCATTGCGGGGTAACCGAAGCGGCCCTTGGCGATTCCGCCGCCGTAGAACGTCGCTGCCGCACCGAGTTGCCGTCGAACAGCGGTGTGGAACGCGACGGTGCCGCCCATGCAGAAGCCGACGATCGCGATGGACGAGGGCTCGAATCCGAGCTCGGCGAGCGCACTCGCCGCCGCGTCGACGTCGGAGTCGACCTCGTCCGCCTGCAGCCGCCCGATTGCCGCCATCGCGGAATCCATGTCCGAGTACGACAACACGGTCACACCCTCCTGCCGGTGGAACAGGTGCGGTGCGACCGCGACCCAACCGGCGGAGGCGAGGCGGTTGCAGACGTCGACGATGTGATCGGTGACGCCGAAGGCTTCCTGGATGACGATGACGCCGCCGCGGGCATCCCCGTCGGGACGGACGACGGTGAGGGGAGTGGTGTTCATCCTTCGATTGGAGCACACCACCAGGAGTGGAGCCTGTCGGAACGACCCAGCAGGCAGGAGTGGATGCCGGTAGCGACGGCAAGTTCTGCAGTTTTGTACGGTGGCGTGCAGGGAACGATCCCGACCGAGAGGACAACTCATGCGCGCGGTACAGATCTCCAGCCTCGACGGACCCGACTCGGTGAGTGTGGTGGACATCGACGAGCCTGCTGCGCGCGACGGGTCGGTGGTCATCGAGGTCCATGCCGCCGGCGTCGCCTTTCCCGATGCGTTGCTCACTCGCGGGCTCTACCAGTACAAGCCCGAGTTGCCGTTCGTCCCCGGCAGCGAGATCGCCGGAATCGTTCGGTCGGCACCGCCGGAGTCCGGCTTCTCCGCAGGTGACCGAGTAGCGGCCCTGACGGGACTGAGCGACGGTATGGCCGAGGTCGCCGTCGTATCCCCGGACACGGTGTTCGCGCTGCCGGAGTCGGTGTCGCTCTCCGCAGGCGCTGGGTTGTTGTTCAACGATCTGACGGTGCACTTCGCGCTCCGGGAACGTGGCCGGTTGGCACCGGGCGAGACGGTTCTGGTGCACGGTGCAGCAGGTGGTATCGGAACCTCCGCGCTGCGAATGGCTCCGGTACTCGGCGCATCTCGGGTGATCGCTGTGGTGAGCTCGGAGGCCAAGGCCGACATCGCACGATCCGCCGGAGCCACCGACGTCGTTCTCGTCGACGGCTGGAAGGACGCGGTGAAGGAACTGACCGGCGGCCGTGGCGTCGACGTCGTCGTCGATCCGGTGGGTGGTGACCGGTTCACCGACAGCATTCGCTCGCTCGCACCCTCGGGCCGAATCCTGGTGCTGGGCTTCACCGGTGGTGAGATCCCGACGGTCAAGGTCAATCGACTGCTGCTCAACAACGTCGACGTCGTCGGCGTCGGTTGGGGTGCGTGGTGGATGACGCGGCCGGGCTACCTCGCCACCCAGTGGGCCGAGATCGAACCGCTCCTCGCCGACGGTTCTCTCGGTGCGCCGGAGCCGTCGGTGTTCCCGGCCGCAGACGCTGCCTCGGCCATCGCGTCACTGGAAAACCGTACTGCGGCAGGCAAAGTGGTGCTGGACTTCACCCACTGATGCTGGGTCGAGCTGCCGGGTCACTCCGGCAGTTCGACGCCTCGCGCCTCGGCCAGTGCCGCGATCTCGGCGGGAAAGACGTTCTTGAACACGAACGGGTCGGTACCCAGGGCCCAGTTCGGTGCCAGTTCGATGGCGTATCTCTCGAAGTAGCCGAGTTGCTTGGCCACCAGGATCAATTCCTCCGGGCTCGACGTCTTGTACTGCTTGCCCATGTTCACCAGCGCTCGAATGAAGTCGGCCAGGCTGAAGTGCGCGAGCGTTGCCGAGAGCATCGGAGCGAACACCGACTGCAGGATCGCCCCTACCTCGATGTCCGAACCCATCTGCGGGGCAACGATTCCCAGCCGCTTGACGGTACCGGCCAGTCGGGTGAAGTCGCCGTCGATCACGGTGGCGTGAAACAGATCCAGCAGCAGTGCGCGCCACTGCTCGTCCACCTCGCCCATGACTCCGAAGTCGAGGAACGCCACCCTGCCGTCGTCGAGCACCCACACGTTGCCTGCATGCACGTCGCCGTGGAAGAGACCGTGCAGCACAAGGGCTTCCATCCAGACCTTGGCGGCGCGGCGGACGATGAGCTCGGACTGCTCTCCTGGCTCGTAGCGGTCGAGTGGGGAGCCGTGCATGCGCTCCATGCAGATGACGCGCCCGCCGCAGTAGTCCAGGAACACCTCGGGCGCGGTGACGTGGGCGTTGTCGCCGAAGGTGCCGATGGCCGCGCGAAAGCTGTCCTGACGCTTCGCTTCCACGGCGCTGTCGAGTTCGGCGAAGGTGGCGGCGTGCAGGTCGACGATGATCGCCGACGCGTTGGCCGTGGCGAAGAACGGAATGAACTTCTCGAGTCCGCGGGCGATGAGGTACGCGATACGCAGGTCGATCTTCATGCGGTGGTAGATCCCTCGCCGCTGTACCTTCATGACCACTTCACGGCCGTCGTCACGGCGGACGCACAGATGCACCTGAGCGACCGAGGCGGACGAGAGCGGCACGTCGTCGAACGAGGAGAACAGGTCGTCGATTCCGCGACCCAGATCGGCCTCGATCACCGCGCGCGCCTGTGACCCGGGAAACGGTGGCACTTCGTCGAGGCAGCGCAGGCAGGTGTCGGCGAGGACCTTGGGAAACAGCCCGGGCGAGGATCCCATCAGCTGCCCGACCTTGACGAAGGTGGGGCCGAGAACGAAGAAGGCGTCGACGACGGCCTCCGAGGCGTGCAGCGGCCACCCGCGCCGTGGCGCGCGCACCCAGCGGCCGATCGCGACGACTTGGAAGTACGCCAATACCGTGCCGATGACGATGAGTCGCAGCAGTTCTCGTATTCCGAACGTTTTCAGCTGGGGTGCGGGCGTGGGATTCATACGTGCACCCCCACCGGCACGCGCGCCGCCGAGGCTTCCAGGCGCGCCAACAGTCGATCGAACCGCGTCGCATCGTCCGAGGCGCGTGAGAGCACCAGTGCGCCCTGAATTCCGGCCACGATCTCCTCGGCCAGTTCGGCTGCCGATTCGCCGTGTCCCAGGCGGCTCAGTACCGGGGTGAGCGCGTCGATCCAGTGGGTGAAATGGGCTGCGACGCGGCCCGAGAACACCGCACGTTCGAGACCGAGTGTGAATGCGCCGAACAGGCACACCAGACGATTGGACCGGAAGTATCGCGCGGTCTGCTCGAACATCTCGTGCGTCGTCGACGCGGCATCGGTGCCGTGTCGCAACGGCTCGAACACGTTGTGGTGGAACCACTGCTCCACGTCGTCGAGGACGGCCTCGGCCATCTCCTGCTTTCCACGCGGAAAGTAGTGGTAGAGACTGCCTTTCCCCAGGCCGGTCTGTTTGCTGATGACCGCGAGGGAGGAACCGTCGAACCCATGGTCGCGGAACACCCCTGCGAGTATCGGCACCACGTCGTGGCGATCGCTCATGAGCCGGTACTGTACCAATCGGTACACGCCAGGTGTATCGGGGCTCCGGGAGTGGACGTGCAGCTGTGAAGAGAACCACCGTCCTGGCCGCCGGGGCCTTCCTCGTCGGTGGGGTGACCTATCTGGCCGCCGAAGCCGTCGCCGCACTCGGTTGGACGGACCGACCGTACAGCTACGCCCGCAACAACATCAGCGATCTCGGAATCCCCGACATCTCGCCGCTGCACGCGGTGATGAACACCGGTTTCGTCGTCGACGGCACCTTGTTCGTCCTGGCGGGGCTGGGCTTGTCGGTGCTCTTCGAGGGCCGGGCGCGGTGGATCGTGGCCGGCACCTCCGTTGTGCACGGTGTCGGCAGCATCGTCGTCGGGCTCGCCCACGCCTCGGTGGACGGGGCATCGACGCCCCACGCGGTGGGTGCAGGCATGGCGATCGTCGGCGGCAATGTGGTGTTGCTGGCGGCAGGACGGTACGGCGGCCGCGTCGGCGCGCCGCGCTGGTACACCGTGGGCAGTGCGACTGCCGGAGTGGCCGGTCTGGTGGGGCTGATCCTGTTTCTCGCCGACACCGGAGTCCTCGGCGGCGGAACCTTCGAGCGCATCTCGGTTTACACCATCATCGGATGGGAGATCGTCACCGGCGCAACGATTCTGGTCAAGCGTCGCCTATCCGAACTCGGGTGACTCCTTGGCGAGAAAGGCGCGTACGCCCTCTCTGCCGTCCGCCGACTCGAACGCCTCCTCGAACACCGGCAATGCCCGTTGCGCCGGTAGGCCAGGGGACTCGCCGAACGTGAGAGCGAGGGCACGCTTGTTCGCTCGAACAGCAGAACGGGACTTGTGCGCCAGCGTCTGCGCCAAGCCCAGTGCCACTGACAACGACTGCCCGCGTGGAGCGACCCGATTGATCAGACCCCACTCCAGTGCAGTCTCGGCCGAGATCGGCTCGCCGAGCAACACCAGTTCGGCGGCACGCGCCTGACCCACCCGTCGCAGCGCGCGCATCGATCCGCCGCTGCTGGGGATCACACCGAGGTCGATTTCCGGGAGTCCGAGTCGAGCCCCCGCGTCGGCGACGACGAGGTCGCAGCACAGCGCCAGCTCGAGGCCGCCGCCCAACGCGAATCCGTCTATTGCCGCGACCGTCGGCAGCGGCAGATCGTCGAGCATCTCGAGGGTCGCGTTCTCGAGAATGCTCTTGCGGGCGAGCACGTCACCGCGGTCCTGCATCTCGGGCATCTCGGAAATGTCCGAGCCGGCGCTGAACACCCGGTCGCCGGTGAGAACGACCGCCCGAATCGCGGCGTCGTCGGCCAACTCGAGAAGGACGGCGCGCAGTCGCCGCGTCGCCGGACGGGTCAGCGCGTTGACCGGCGGGTTGCTCAGCGTGATCTGCGCGACGGCGGCGTGCGGAAAGGTCAGGACTGGAGACGGCGCGTTGGGCATACCTGAACGGTAGAGCGTGTGGCTGACCTGGCGATTGGGAGACTGCCGAGATGGCATGTAGCGTGGTGAACACCCGACGCGGGGTGGAGCAGCTCGGTAGCTCGCTGGGCTCATAACCCAGAGGTCGCAGGTTCAAATCCTGTCCCCGCTACTACACAAGTCAGGCCCGACATCGATGATGTCGGGCCTGACTTGTTTCGTCGGTATCAGGGTTGCAGTCTGAACTGCACGACCGCGGTGACGTTCTCGATGGCGTCGTCGAGTGCGGTCTTGCGCGCTCTGGCGTTCGGTGCAGACAGGATGTCGAGTCGATCGGACTGACCCATCGGAATCAGTGCCGCCAGCGACCAGATCTTCTCGGCGGCCGAGATCGGCAGGCCCAGGAAATCCGGAACACCGGGCGTGGAAACGACTTCCGACGATTCGAGTCGACCGATCAGCTCGTAGAGATCCTCGACCCGCGCCCAAGTGGCGTCGAACTCGGTGTCGGCGATCACCGTATCGGTCTCTTCGTCCGGCCATGCTCGAACGTCGGCCAGTGGGTACGGATCGTCCGGCAGCCAGGCGTCGATCCTGATCCGTTCCCCGCCGACGCATTCGAGTAGATAGCGGCCGTCGCCGATGGACTCGTGACCGATGATGTGTGCGGTCGTGGCCACGTCGTGCCGGACGTCGCCGCCACCGGCCTCGTGCCCACGCGCGATGAGGACCACGCCGAAGCTCGGATCGTCCTGCTTCAGGCAGTCGTGGACCAGAGCTCGGTAGCGCGGCTCGAAGATGTGCAGTGGTAGGCGTTCACCGGGGAGCAGCACGCTGCCGAGCGGGAACATCGGGGTCACGCTCACGGGTGCTGCAACGGAACAGCCGCCGGGGTGATGGCCGCAGGCGCGCTCTTGTCGGACTCGTTGGCACCGAGGAACTCGTCGAGCAAGCGGAAGAAGAAGTCCGGCTCGTCGAGCTGGGGAAAATGGCCGGCGTCGGGAAAGATCTCGACGCGACTGTTGGGAACTTCACGTCGAATGTTGTCGGCGTGCTTGGCGGGAATCATCCGGTCCTTGCCGCCCCAGACGAGCAGCGACGGAATGGACTCGAACTTCTCGAAGTGTTGCTTCGCGCTCACGGTCTGCCCGCGCGGGCCCACCACGGCTCGCGTCGACGCCAGAAAGGCCCCGCGGGTGGAGCGGTCTGCGACCGACCGGAACGACCGCCAGGTCTCGGCCATGCTGGGACCTGGCTTGACCGGCAGGCCCCATTTGCCCAATTGCGCCATCGCGCCCTCTGCGTTCTTGCGGAACCAGTCCGATGCGAGCAGCGGCAGAACCAGTTCACTGCCGGGCAGCGTCGCAGCCTTGAGGAGCAGGCTGACCTCGGGTCCGAGGCCGCCGCTGCTGACCAGCGCCAGGCGATCGACGCGCTCGGGAAAGAGGTACGTCAGCTGCATGACGATGCCGCCGCCGAGCGAGTGACCGACCATCGGGGCGGAGTCGATATTCAGGTGATCCATGAGATCGCGAATGGTGGCCGAGTGCGAACTCAGCGAGTAGTCGCCGGACGGCTTGTCGGAGTCTCCGTGCCCGAACAGGTCCGGAGCGATGACCCGATACTTCTGGGACAGACGCTCGAGCTGCGGACCCCAGGACTGATGCGATCCGAGCAGTCCGTGCACCAGAATCACGGGTGGGCCGTCGCCCATGTCCACGTATCGCAGGACGTCCTTGTGTAGTTCTACCGACTGCAATTCGTACGATGAACTCATGGTCGACCTCCTCGTCGTGTGATCCCGGATCGGCGCGTGGCTCGGTGAGCCGTTGGCACAAACGTACAAGCTGAGCCCACACAACGACAGACCGTCGATCAGCGCGCGACGCCCGCTTCGTCGAAGGTGTTCGCGATCGTCTCGGCCAAGTGCTCGGCCATCGGTTCACGCAACATGTCGACGTGATCTCCGGAGATGTCGACGAAGGTCAGCTCACCACGGCCGACCGTCTGCCACGACCGGAGATCTTTCACGTTCTCCGCTGTGCGAACCACGGTCATCGAACCCGACCACGGTGTCGGCACATGCTTGTTCAACGCCGCGTACCCGATACTTGCGAAGACCAACCACTCCATCGTCGTCGGGTACCGCAGCAATCCGGCGCACTGCATACGCAACCAGAGGGCCGCGGTGCCGATCCGGCCGAGGTGGAAGCCCGCCTCTTCACGCGTCTGAGCCGGCGGGGCAGCCGGAACCTCGGTGCCGCCGGGCAACCTGTCCAGCAGGTGCCGAAACAGCCGCGTGTCGAGGAGCAGCAGGTGGGGAGACCCCAGGCCGGAGTCTCGGATCTCCTCCGCCATCGCGATGGCTATCCAGCCGCCGAGCGAATGGCCGACCAGGTGGAACGGGCCGTCCGGCTGGACCGTGCGAACGGCGTCGACGTAGCGTTTCGCAGTTCGCCGGATGGTCCGGTCCGGTCGTCCGCGCTTGCCGCGGCCATGCGCCTGCAGGGCGTACACCGGCCGGTCGGCGTCGATGTGCTTGACGAGATTCAGAAATGCCATCGCACCGACACCTGCACCGCCGATCAGGAAGATCGGTGCCTTGCTTCCCTCTGTGCGCAGCGGCACGAGCACATCGTGTTCGCCAGCAGTGCGTCGACGCGCCGTTGCCGCGTCTTCGAGGCGGGCGTCGACTGTCACGGCCAACTCTCGAACAGTGGTCGCCGCGAACACGTCCTCCGGTGTCAGATCGATCTTCAGGTTCTCGCGGAGTTGGGCCAGCATGGCCGTGGTGGTCAGCGAGTTTCCGCCCAGCGCCAGGAAATCCTCGTCTCGTCCGATGGTGTCCAGCCCGATCGCGGTGCGCGCAGCCTCGGCCACGATGTACTCGGTCGGGCCGACCGCGGTGCGCTCGACGCGTCGATCGGCCGGCTCGGGCAGTGCGCCGCGGTCGAGCTTGCCGCGTTCGTTGCGCGGCATCGCGTCGAGCGCGACGATGTGGGTGGGCACCATCCACTCCGGCAGCGTCCGGCGCAGCGACGCTCTGATCTCGCCCACGGAGGGTCGACGACCGGAACGCGCCGAGCACACGTAGGCGACCAGGTCGGTATCGGTGCCGGAAGTCCTGCCGATCACCGCTGCGTCGCCGATCTCCGGCATGGCGCGCAGTGCTGCCTCGACCTCGGCCGGCTCCACCAGGTATCCGCGCACCTTGACGGCGTCGTCGATGCGGCCGGCCAGGTGCAGCGTCCCGTGTTCGTCGAGTCGTCCCAGATCGCCGGTGCGGTACCGGAACAGACCGTCGCCGAGCGCGGCGAATCGCTGGGAATCCCGACCGGCACCGCCGAGGTAGCCGTCGGCCAAACAGTTCGACGTCACCCGTATCTCGCCGATCACGTCCGGTGCACACGACGAACCGTCGGAGGTGACGACTTCGACCAGCTTGCCTGCGATGGGTCTGCCCGCAGGGAGAAAGCCCGACGGCAGCGCTCGTTCGAGCGGGTATTCGCTGTAGGCGACGGCCCCGGCCTCGGTGGTCGCGTACCAGTTGACCACCGTGGCGCGGCTGTCGAATCGCCGCCGAAAACCGTCGGCATCGTCGGCGTGCAGGGATTCCCCGTATGTGATGACCACCCGCAGCGTGGGTACGGCCCGACCGGTGGGTCCGTGATCGGCGGCGGAGACTGCGCGCAGCAGCGACGACGAGCAGTGCAGCGTGGTCAGGGAATGCGCGGCTGTCCACTCGACGGTGCTGCTGGGGACACCTGCCCTCGGGTCGCGGCAGTGCACGGCGGCACCGCTGAGCAACCCCGCGAACAACGTGTTCAAGCCGGCCCCGAAGCTGACCGGAAGCGAGTTTCCGACGCGGTCGTGTGGGCCCAGCGCCAACGCGTTGGCGACTTCGTATGCCTTGGTCAGACACATGCGGTGGCTGAGGATCACGCCCTTGGCGGTGCCGGTGGATCCCGAGGTGTAGTTGATCACCGCGGTGTGGTCGCCCAACAGCGTCGGCAGCGGCACACACGAGTCCATGGCGGCGGCGACGGTGGTGGAGTCGATCGCCGTCGCACCTGCTTGGTCGATGATCGTGGCGCGGCGCTCGGCGGGAAGCATGGGGTCGAGCGGCACCAGGGGATGGCCTGCAGCGACGACGGCCAGCATCAGCACGATCGAGTCCGTCGTCGCGTCGGTGTCCACGGCGAGCGGCCGAGAATCGGCAGGAAAGAGCGTGGCGATCTTACGAGCCAGAGAGTAGGCGCGATGGAGGAGCTCGTCGAAGGTCAGGGACGAGCCGTCGACGTCGAGTGCGACGGCGTCGGGCAGCGCGTGAGCCACCTCGCGGTAGCGGGCCATCAGGGTGTCGCGGCGTTCCGGCCGGCACAGTGGGGCCAGTGAAAGACGGGTCGGCGCATCGATGTCCTGAATCGACATGATTCTCCTTGCACGAGCCCGACCCGTGATGTCGGAGTCGGTTTGAAACCTACAAACCGGCTCGAAGACTTTTTTACCGACTCAAAGGTAAACGTGCAGAACCTTTTCGCGCAAGCGGAAAACCGGACATTCCACAACAATCGGGTGACGTTGCGGAATGCCCGGTCTGTTTCGGGCTCGGCCCTACAGGTCCGCGATGGCCTCCAACGGCTTCGTACGCGCGGCTCGCACAGCAGGCCACAGTGCCGCCAACACACCGACAACGGCCGATCCGAGCAGCATGGCCACCACCTGGCCCCACGGCACGGTCATGGTGCCCAGGCCCTCGTCGCGCAGGGTCTGCACGAATCCCCACCCGAACGCGATTCCGAGGACCACGCCCACGATCGCGCCGAACAGCGCGATGAGCAGCGACTCGAGATAGATGATGCGACGGACCTGCGGCCGCTGCATGCCTATCGCGCGCAGCATGCCGATCTCCCGACGCCGCTCCACCACCGACAAGGCCAGCGTGTTGACGATGCCGAGCACAGCGATGACGACGGCCAATGCCAGCAAGCCGTACAACACCGCGAGCAGCGTGTCGATCTGCTGTCCCTGGCTGCCCTTGAACTCCTCCACGTCTTGAACCTGGACGACGACGAACGGTTTGGTCGCGGCTTCGAGGTCGGTGCGCAGTGTGTCGAGGTCGCTGCCGGGTGCGGCCTTGACGAGAACCAGAAGGTCCGAGCGGGTGATCGACGGCGTCACCTCCTGGTAGATGTCGCCCGAGACGATCCAGTTCCCGATCAGAGGATTGTCGGTGAAGACCCCGGTGACCGTCACCGGGACGGACGCACCGTCGACGGTGTCGAAGGTGACCTCGGTTCCGACGGTCCAGCCGCGGCTCGCCGCTTCGGTTTCCGACACCGAGAACCCGTTGCTGTTCAGATCTGCCGTGCCCTGGACCATCGACAGCTCGAGCAGTCCCTCGGGGGAGCCGTCGATCGCGGCGCCGAACTCCTCCTGGCCTGCGATCGTCACGAACACCGGGTGCAGCACCGCAGTACGGTCCACGCCGGTCACCTGCTGTGCGGCCGTGGTGGCACCGGTCGGAACGCCGATCGACTGCGGGCCGGAGAGGATGTAGTCCGCCTCGACCCCGGTGTCGACGAGTGAGTCGACGCTGGCCTTGGCGGTGGATCCGAGCACGCCGATGACGGTGACGAGCATGAGTCCGAGCATGAGGGCGAAGGCGGTGGCCGCGGTGCGTCTGGGGTTGCGAACCGAATTGGTCCTGGCCAGGCGTCCGATCGCTCCGAACGGACGGGTGATGACGGCCCCGAGTGCGCCGACGACCGGCCGTGACAGCGACGGCGCGGCCAGTGCGGTGGCGACGATCAGCGCGACGGCTCCCGCGCCGACCGTGGCAGCGGCCGCCCCGCCGGTCGACTGCGCGCCGATGATCAACGCGGCCGCGCCCGCGATTCCGAGGCCGACGCCCACGAACGTTCGGGTACGCAGGGTGTCACCCGCAGAGGCGAATTCCTCGCGCATCGCGGCGACCGGTGGAATCTTGGCTGCCCGCCGGGCCGGCGCGTACGCGCTCAGCACGGTGACGACGATGCCGACGGCGAACGCGACGACAACGGTGCGCGGCTCGAGTGCCAACGGTCCCGACGGCAGACCCAGATCGAAGGCGTTGAGCAGTGCCCGTAGCCCGTAGGCCAGCCCTACCCCGCCGACGAAGCCGAGGATGCTGCCGATGATGCCGACAACGAGAGCTTCGAGAACGACCGAGCGGCTGACCTGCCCGCGGCTGGCTCCGACGGCGCGCAGCAGTGCCAATTCGCGGACGCGCTGAGCGACGATCATCGAGAACGTGTTGTAGATGATGAAGGTGCCGACCAGCAGGGCGATCCCACCGAAGGCCAGCAGGAAGTAGTTGATGAACGACAGTGCCGACTCGACCTCGGCCTGAGTCTCGGCCTGTACGTCCGCGGCGGTCTGGACCTTCAGGTCGGGGAACGCCGCGGCGATCTCGTCGCGGAGATCGCTCTGAGTCAGCCCTTGCGCGGCGAGATCGGTGCCTGCGACGTCGATGTACTGCACGTGGGCACCGTCGGTGAACAGCTCGTTCGCCTGGCTCTGCACGAACTGGATTCCGATGTAGCCACCGGATTCTGTTGCTGTCGAATAGATTCCGGTGATCGTGATGTCGGTGATGCCCTTGGACGGCACGAGTACCTGGGTGGCGTCGCCCACCTCGAGTCCGGCGCGCTCGGCACCACCGGCGTTGATCGCGACCTGGCCGGGGGCTGTGGGAGCCGAACCGTCGACGAAGGTGGTCGGATCACCGAGTCGTTGGTCGTCGGGGAGATACGACTCGCCGATGGTCGGTGCGCCACCGGACTGTACGGCGGCGCCGTCGGACCCCAGCAGTACCAACTGTCCGCCGACGTACGGCGATACGGCGCGCACGTTCGGCAACGCCGAGATCGCCGCGATGTCCTCGTTCGGCACGCCGGACGAGCGTGCGTCCTCGGGGCTCACTCGAACATCCGCGCCCTGCGCGGTATCGGCGAACAGTGAGGAGAAAGTGCGCTGAAGGGTGTCGGTGAACACGAACGAGCCCGCGACGAATGCCGTGCCGAGCACGACCGACAGTACCGTCAGGGCCAGTCGGACTTTGTGTGCGGCAAGGTTTCTCAGTGACACCTTGCGCATGGGATTGCCCGACGGCTTGTGTCGAGGAGGTTTGTCGGAGACGGATTTCTTGGAGATGGAGTGCGCCATTATCGGACCGTCTCGAGCTTCTTCATCCGCTCGAGTACGGCGTCGGCGGTGGGCGAGTTCAGCTGATCGATAACTGCGCCGTCGGCGAGGAACACGACGCGGTCGGCGTAACTGGCCGCGCGTGGATCGTGCGTGACGATGACGACGGTCTGATCGAATTCGTCTGCGGCAGTGCGCAGAATCGACAGCACCTCGCCGGACGAGCGGGAGTCCAGGTTACCGGTGGGCTCGTCGCCGAACACGATGTCGGGTCGGCCTGCCAGAGCGCGGGCGCACGCCACTCGCTGCTGCTGTCCGCCCGAGAGTTCGCTGGGGCGGTGATCGAGGCGGTCGCGCAGGCCGAGTCGGTCGACCACGGTGTCGAGCCATTCTTTGTCCGGCGTGCGACCGGCGATGTCGAGGGGCAGGGTGATGTTCTCCAGTGCGGTGAGCGTCGGCACCAGGTTGAAGGCCTGGAACACGAATCCGATTCGGTCCCTTCGCAATCCGGTCATCTCCTTGTCGGAGAGCGCCGTCAGCTCGGTGTCGCCGATGGTCACCGTTCCCGAGGATGCGTTGTCCAAGCCGGCCAGGCAGTGCATGAGCGTGGACTTGCCCGAACCCGAGGGGCCCATGATGGCGGTGAATTCTCCGCGAGCGAATTCGACGCTCACCCCGGACAGTGCGTGGACCTGGGTGTCCCCTGATCCGTAGACCTTCGATACGTCGACCGCACGTGCGGCAATGTCGCTCATGGGTGCCAGTGTTCCAGCGTTCCGCGCCCGTCGCTATCAGGGGAGACCCTGAACACCACCCCTATGATGGGCGTCATGCGCATCGGAGCCCACGTCCGCGACAGCAGCGACCCTCTCGGAACGGCCGAGGCGCTCGGCGTCGACCTCGTTCAGATGTTCCTCACCGATCCGCAGAAGTGGAACAAGCTCGAACCACACCCGCAGGGCGAGGCGTTGCTGAACGGCTCGGTCGACGTGGTGGTGCACTCGTCCTACGTCCTCAATGTGGCGAGCTTGAACAATCGGATCCGCATTCCGTCGCGCAAGGCCGTCGTCGAGCAGGCTGCTGCTGCGGCCGAAATCGGGGCCATCGGGCTGGTCGTCCACGGCGGCCACGTCCGTGAGGGTGAGGACACCGCCAAGGGAATCGACAACTGGCGCAAGCTGTTCGAGCGCCAAGCGGAGCAGGGCGGCTTCGGGGTACCGATCTTCGTCGAGAACACCGCGGGCGGAGACTCCGCGATGGCACGCCACTTCGACGACATCGCCCGCCTGTGGGATGCCATCGGCGAGTTCGGTGCCGGCTTCTGCCTGGACACCTGCCATGCCTGGGCCGGCGGAGAGGATCTCGTCGACGTCGTCGACCGAATCAAGGCCATCACCGGACGCATCGATCTGGTGCACCTGAACAACTCACGCGACGAGTTCGACTCGGCCAGGGACCGGCACGCCAATCTCGGCACCGGAACGATCGACGCGGAGATCCTGACCGCAGTCGCCCTGGCGGCCGACGCGCCGGTGATCCTGGAGACCCCGCCCGAAGGTATCGAAGACGACGTCAGGCTGCTGAAGAGCCTGTAGTGCTGAGGGCGAGGTCGTTCACGGCCGACGCCCACAGCCGGATCAGTTCGTCGATGCCCGGCAGATTCGCAGCCCAGGTGATGCGCGCGAGTGCGGTACCCGCACTCGTCACGGTGATCCCGATGTCGATGGCGTGCTCTCGGCTGGGCTCTGCCAGTGCATCCTCGTGCACGATGATCTGTGCTCCCGCGCGTGAGGCCAGCGCGGGATAGTTGCGAGCCAGCGCGTAGTCGCAGCCGCCGTTCGGCACCGAGCCCAGTCGCCTCGAGACCTCGTCGACGAGGTGCTCGCGGTGCGAAGGGACGACGAGAGCGTCGACGGGAAGCGTGGGCAGCCGGACCGGGTGAACTGCGCCAGTGCTCTCGAGGTCGAGGTCCACCAGCACGCCGGCCGAGGAGCCGCGACGGTTGTTTCTCTGCCACGTGGACACGGCCGAGCCCAGAGCGGCGAGCAGCAGAATGCTGCGGCGGTGTCGGCCGTCGGGCAGAGTGAACGTCATCGACGTCTGCTCGAGGACTGCGGTGTGTTCGGTGAGCAACGGACGCTCCGCCGGAGTCAGGACGGCCACCCAGTACGGAACCTGTTCGGCTACCTCGGTGCAGAGAGTGCGTCCGAGCTGAGCCGGACTGATCGTCTCGCGGTGCACGAGTCTGAGCGGTGCGAACACGGTCACGGCGACGAACCCCACTTTCGGTTCAGATTGTCCTAGCCTTACCTAACCCTCGCCAGGCTAGCTCGAGCCGTGATCGGACGTCCAGGACGCCCCCTGTCGGGATCGGTTCAGTCGGTGGCGCGCAGCGCCGGAATGCCGGGAGCGACCGGCAACCTTCCGGTCTCGAGCTCGCCGAGCAGACCCTCCGACCAGGTCAGCAGCCCGGTGACGTCGAGGTGATGCGGTGGGTTGCACTCGAAGCCGACGAGCCGTTCGTGTCCCTGCCGAAGCAGCGAGGCGGCGCCGACGCGATTGCCGCGCATCAGATGGGTCAACCCGACGGCGAGTTGGGCGAGGCCCTGCCACAACGGACGCTCGTCGGACGGGCAGCTCTTCCAGGTGCCTTCCAGTACCTCGTGCGCATGGAACGGCATGTTCGCGTCCAGGAATTTCTGCGCTTCGACGAGAGCGGCGGTGGGCGGAAGCCGAAGGTCGTCCGGCACCCGTGGGGTTCCGTTTCCACCGCGGGCCATGGGACGCCCAAGACCGTCACGAGGCCTGGCATTGAGGGGTTTACCGTGCGCATCACGTTCGCGTTCGGCCATGGCGGAAACCCTAGTGTGTGGTGGCCCGCACCACCGTGCTCATCGGTGGGAAGACGAGCGCGCGGTGATGACGCCCAGCGCGATCAGCGCTGCAGCAGAGGTGGCGACCATCGTGGTGGCCACGGCGATCGCGTCGTTTCCGAGCACGCCGACGATCGGCGCGACGATGGCACCGAGTCCGAACTGAGCTGCTCCGAGGAGGGCAGCGGCACCGCCTGCGGCCTCACCGTGCCTGGACAGAGCGAGCGCGGGCGCGTTGGGCATCACGAATCCGACGGCCCCGAGCACGAACCACAGTGGGACGACGAAGCCGGCCATGCCGCCGACCCCGGTGATCGCGAGGACCGTCATGACGGCACCCGCGAACACGGCGAAGGACAGCGCTGTCAGCACGATTTGCACCGGTGCGAAGCGTCCGAGCAGAAGGACGTTGAGCTGGGAAGCGCCGATGAGGGAGATGGCACCGGCGGCGAAGACGATGGCGAACTGCTGCTCGTCGAGGCCGAACTCCTCCTGCAGGACGAACGACGACCCGGCGATGTAGGCGAACAGCGAGGCCATCGCCAGTGCGGCGACGAGGACGAGAACGACGAACTGGGCGTCCCGCAGCAGTGAACGGTAGGTGCGCATTACCGGCATGACGCCGCTGGCGCGGCGACGCTCGGGTGGCAGCGTCTCGCGGAGCGAGACGATGGCAAGAGTCATCAGAGCAACACCCATGATCGCCAGCGCCGCGAACACGAGACGCCATGATCCGACCAGCAGCACGGCACCGCCCAGCGACGGAGCCAGCACGGGAGCGACGCCCATGACCAGCATCAGGCGGGACAGGACGGTCGCGGCGGCACGGCCACTGAACAGGTCGCGCACGATGGCCATCGCGACCACGGCTGCGGCCGCAGCACCCAGACCCTGTACGACGCGAAGGCCGCCGAGAACAGCGATGTTGGGAGCCACGATGCACGCCACGGAGGCCAGGATGTGCACTCCGGTGCCGACGATGAGGGGCAGCCGTCGACCGACGATGTCCGACAGCGGGCCGATGATCAGCTGACCGAGGGCAAGACCGACCAGGGTGCCTGCGAGGGTGAGCTGCACGGCGGACGAGGACGTGTTCAGGTCGTCGGCGATCGCCGGAAGAGCCGGCAGATACATGTCGATGGTCAAGGGGCCGAGCGCGATGAGCGCGCCGAGCACCAGGATCACCCGCAGGCGTTCCTTGGAGGTCGGCTCGGGGGACGTCTTCGTTGCCGATGCTTCGGCTACGGCTGTCTCGGTTGCTGACGTGTTCGGTGCTTGGGCCACCCGAGGTTCAGCAACCGGGGTACTCGTTCTGTTCCCGTTGCTGACTACAACTTTCGTGTTCTAGGCCACGGCGTCGGACAGTACGGTCAGCTTCTCGACTTCCTGGCTGGTCAGAGCCAACGCCGGCGCGTCGAGCAGGGCCGGTAGCTGAGATACCTTGCTTGCACTCGCGATCGGCGCGGTGACTCCCGGTCGGGCCAGCAGCCAGGCCAGCGCGACGCTCGAGATCTCTGCCGAACGGGATTCGGCGATCTCGCGCAGGCCCTGCACCACATCCAGACCGGCATCGGAGAAGTACCCGGTGGTCAGACGTTCGCGCTGCTTCCCGGCCAAGTCCTCGCGGGTGCGGTACTTGCCCGTCAGGAACCTGGCGGCGAGGGAGAAGTACGGGAACACACCGAGGTCGTTCTCGACGGCCAGATGCTGCAGTTCATTCTCGTAATCGCGGCGGGCCACCAGGTTGTAGTGCGGCTGCAGTGCGATCGGTGGCGCGAAACCGTTCTCGTTCGTCAGTTCCAGCCACTCGCGAACGCGCGCAGGCGAGTAGTTCGAGATGGCGACGTGCCGGACCTTGCCCGCTTCGACCAACCCGTCGAACGCGGCGAGGGACTCCACGAGCGGGGTCTTCTCGTCGTCGTAGTGCGCGTAGTAGACGTCGATGTGGTCGGTCTGCAGCCGGCTCAGCGACGCGTCGGCGGCGGCCCGGATGTTGTCCGGGGCCAGTCCGCGGAACTCGGGATGCTGGCTGACCTTGGTGGCGATGACGACGTCGTCCCGGTTTCCGCGGGCTCTGGTCCAGTTGCCGATGATGGTTTCGGATTCGCCGCCGGAGTTGCCGTCGGCGAATGCCGAGTACGAGTCTGCGGTGTCGACGAAGTTGCCTCCGCCCGCGGTGAACGCATCGAGAATCTCGAAGGACGCAGCCTCGTCGCTGGTCCAGCCGAAGGTGTTCCCGCCGAGGGCGAGCGGAAAGATGTCGAGATCGGAACGGCCGATGGCAACCACGAAAAAACCCCTTACGTTGGCGTACAACTCGACTGTACGAGCAGTCCGGGGCTCAATGCCAGGTGTGGTCCACCAGAGCGGTTCGCGGACCGAACTTGGGCTTGGTGGCCTTGCCGCTCAGGTACAGCAGCCGAATCGCGCGATGCCGATGCGGGGCCAGAGGCTGCAGATACTCGACCATCTCCGCGTCGTCGATCGATCTACCCAGCAGAGACCAGCCCACCACCGACGCCAGGTGGTAGTCGCCCACCGACAATGCGTCGGGATCCCCGAGGGCGCGTTGCGCGGTCTCGGCCGCCGTCCAGACACCGACGCCCGGGATTGCCCGCAGCCTGCGCGCAGCGTCCTCGGGCGTCATTCCCGACGCCTCCTCCAGGCGTCCGGCCGCGCAGGCAGCGCGGACGATGGTCTTGGACCGGGCCGGATCGACGTTGGCTCGGTGGTAGTCCCACGACGGAATGCGACGCCACACGTCGGGTGTCGGGAAGACGAACATCGGCTTCGGCGTCGGACCCGGCGCTTTCTCGCCGAACTTGCTCACCAGGTACCGCCACGATCCGAATGCCGAAATTCCGTGTACGCGTTGTTCGATGATCGCGGGAATCAGGGCCTCGAGCACCAGTCCGGTTCGGCCCAAACGCAGGTGCGGTAGCTGCCGATGGGCTTCCCGGAGAATCGGATGCTCCGGTGCGAAGGTGCCGGCGTCGTCGTCCAGCCCCAGCAGAGCGGGTGCCGCGTCCAACAGCTCGGGTGCGCCGGGGCCCCAGGCTCGAACCTGCGCGCTCGTCGGCGACACCTGCGTCAGGCGGTAGGTCACCGGGCCCGAGCTCATTCGCGACGTGCGCCAGATGCCGCCGTCCGGCGTCGACTCGTAGGTGGGGTCGCCGCGGCCACGGCGCAGCGGCGACACCGACATCCGGACGTCGATGCGTTGCTCGGACGTGACCACGCGGGCCAGCCCGTCGGTACCGGCGTCGTCGGGCATCGGTTCGTCACCTCCGAACGGTCGTGGCCATGCGGACCGAGAAGGTCCCCTTCAGGGCGTCGGTCGGCACTGTTGCAACACCGACGGCAAGATACATAGTGCCTCTCGGAGCGCAGGAGTACCGCACGGACTCTCTCGCCGCCTCTGGCCAGGTCTACAGCGTCAGGAGGATTTTCGTGGCTCGATCGAGTGCCGCATCGTTCGTCGGAGTCGCGTACGCGTTCGTCGTTGCGATGATGGGTACGACCATGCCGACGCCGCTCTACGCGTTGTACGAGGTCGAGTTCGGGTTCTCCGTATTCGTCGTCACGCTGGTGTTCGCGGCGTACGCGGTCGGTGTACTCGCCGCCCTGCTGGCTTTCGGGCGGTGGTCGGATTCGCTCGGTCGTCGTCCGATGCTGTTGGCGGCCATCGGTTTCGGCCTGATCAGTGCCGTGGTGTTCGTGACTGCGGGTTCGCTCACGGCGCTGGTGATCGGGCGGGTGCTGTCCGGACTGTCGGCGGGAATCTTCGTCGGAACCGCGACGGTGACCCTGATCGAACTGGTGCCGGACAAGTGGCGGGATCGTGCCCCGGCCATCGCCACGGCGGCCAATATCGGCGGCCTCGGCCTGGGCCCGCTGGTGGCAGGGTTGCTGGCCGAATACCTTCCGCAACCGCTACGCCTGACCTTCTTCGTCGACATCGGCCTGCTCGCCGTGGCCGCTCTGGCGGTGTTTCTCGCTCCCGAAACCGTTCGGGTCGCAGCGGGGGCGCGCCCGCAGATGCAACGACTGTCCGTTCCGGCGGACGTTCGTGGCACTTTTCTGCGCGCGTCGATCGGTGGTTTCGCCGGCTTCGCGGTGCTCGGCCTGTTCACCGCGGTATCACCGGGATTCATCGCGGGGGTGCTGCAGATCGACAACCATGCCGTCACCGGCGTCGTGGTGTTCGCGGTCTTCGCGGCATCCGCGTCCGCGCAGATCCTGCTGGGCCGGGCCGATCCGACGTCTGCGCAGCGCTGGGGTTGCCTCGTTCTGACGATCGGGCTGGTGGTCCTGGCGCTGTCGCTGCTCCTGACGTCGCTGCCGGTCCTGGTGATCGCGGCGCTGCTGTGCGGCGTCGGGCAGGGCGTGACGTTCAGCAACGGTATGGCGGCCATCGCCGCAGGCCTTCCGCCGGAACGTCGAGCAGAAGTGACCTCGACGTTCTTCGTGGTGCTGTACGTCGCCATCTCGTTGCCGGTCATCGGGGCCGGGGCCGCGGCGAACGAATGGGGATTGGTGACTGCGGGACTGGTGTTCTCCGCGCTCGTCGCAGCGCTCGCTGCGGTGGCGTTCGTGCTGCTCACCCTCGACGGCAGAAAGGCCAGGGAGTCCCACTACGCCTGACCCGTTGGCAGTGCGCCGTAATCGAATTCGCGGTGCCGTGCAGTCGAGTGCCAAGTACCTCGGTGTTCGTGCGCGAGTCACCCGGAGTTTGTCGGTGCCCCGAAGTAGGGTCTGAGACCGTGATCATCGTGAGTACGGACGGCTCGTGTCTGCGTAACCCCGGCGGAGCAATCGGGTGGGCGTGGGTCAACCACACGGGGCCGAGCAACTCCGGCGGTGAGCCCTCGGGCACCAACCAGGTCGCCGAGCTCAGGGCCCTGCTCGAGGCGGTTCTGGCGCACCCGGGCCCGGAGCCGCTGTTGATCGAATCCGATTCGCAGTACGCCATCAAGTGCGCATCGGAATGGCTCGCGGGCTGGAAGCGCAAGGGCTGGAAAACAGCGGGCGGCACCCCGGTGCGCAACCTGGAGCTGGTGCAGAGCATCGAGCGAGCCATCACCGAACGTGAAGGTCCGGTCCGGTTCCGGTGGGTCCGCGGACACGTCGGCAATCATTTCAACGAAGCGGCCGACGCCTTGGCCGGTGAAGCCGCGCGCGCCGTGGCCGCCGCCGGTACGCCGGCACCGGTAGCGACAACACCGGCTCCGGTAGCTGCTGCTCCCTCCGCTCCGGCACCGGTGACCCGGCCCACGTCCGACGACGCGGTCCCGACGCTGTTCTGATCGGGCATCCGGCCCGGACGTGAGAATTGGACAACGGCAGCCGGTAGAATCTGGACATTCCACTCGAATCGGATTCTCTGACACCGGAGGCGTCGAGCGCACTGTGCACTCCATAGATTTCTTTCGGCCACCCGTGGCCGCTGCTCCGGCCGTTCGTTCTCGCGTGATCGCATGGTGATCACCGCGCTGCTTTCCTTGCTCCTCGGCTTCGTGCTCACCGCCGCGATCATCGCGGCCAACGGGTACTTCGTGGCCCAGGAGTTCGCTTACATGTCCGTCGACCGGGCGACGCTGCGTACCGGTGCCGAGAAGGGCGACGCGTCGGCCGAGCGGGCACTGAAGGTCACCAAGCGCACGTCGTTCATGCTGTCGGGCGCGCAGTTGGGCATCACTGTCACCGGTCTGATGGTCGGATACGTGGCCGAGCCGTTCATCGGAGAATCGCTGGGCGAGCTGCTCAGCAGTGCCGGAGTGCCCATCGCGGTGGGCATTTCCATCGGCACGGTTGGCGCTCTTGTGCTCGCCACCGTCGTGCAGATGATCTTCGGCGAGCTGTATCCGAAGAATCTCGCCATCGCCAGTCCCGATCCGCTGTCCCGACGCCTTGCCCGCTCGACGCTGATCTACCTGGCCGCCTTCGGTTGGCTGATCACCTTCTTCGACAAGTCCTCCAACGCGATGCTGCGGCTGCTGCGGGTCGAGCCGGTGCACGACGTGGACAGCAGCGCCACCGCGAAGGATCTCGAGAGCATCATCGAGGATTCCCGTGCCAGTGGCGATTTGACCGAGGATCTGTCGTTGCTGCTGGATCGGATCCTGGACTTTCCGGAGCGCGATGTCGCACACGCGATGATTCCTCGCACTCGGGTGGATGCGGTCACGCCCGCCACTGCCATCGGTGAGATGCGGGCGCGGATGGTGCGTGCGCACACCCGGTATCCGGTGATCGGCGACCGTGAGGAGCCGATCGGTGTGGTGCAGCTGGCGGAGGTGATGGCCGCTGCGCCCGACGACACGCGGCCGGTCACCGAGATCATGCGGGCACCGCTGATCGTGCCGGAGCTCATGCCACTCGAGGATGCCCTGGAGTTGTTGTCCAGCACCAAGAACGAGTTGGCATGCGTCATCGACGAGTACGGCGGATTCGCCGGGGTGCTCACCATCGAGGATCTCGCCGAGGAATTGGTCGGCGAGATCACCGATGAGCACGACGGCGACGAGGACATCGCAGGCGTGCACGATCAGGAAGACGGAGTGTGGCTCATGGACGGCGACGTCCACGTCGACGAGGTCGAACGCACCATCGGTCGCGACATGCTGTTGCCGCGAGGGGACTACGAGACGCTCGCAGGCCTGCTCATCGCGGAGGGCGGGAATCTGCCCGAGGTCGGAGACACCGTTCGTATCGATCTCGCGGTGTTCGGAGCCGATCTGATGGAAGACGAACCGCCGCGTCCGTCCCTGGAAGTCGAGGTGCTCGAGGTGGACCGGCACGTGCCGAGTGAGCTGAGAATCAGACTGCACGAGAACTCGCCGGACGGCACCGAGGCGTCGTCGGAGTCGGACGAGGACGGGGACCGATGAACGCGTGGGTCGTCGTTGCGGTGACGGTACTGCTCATCGCGCTGAGTGCGTTCTTCGTCGTCATCGAGTTCGCGCTGCTCGGTGCCCGTAGGCATCGACTGGAGGAGAAGGCAGGCACGAGCCGATCGGTGCGGGCCGCGCTGCGCGGAATGAACGAGTTGACGATCATGCTGGCGGGCGCGCAGCTCGGCATCACTGCCTGCACCTTCGCCCTCGGTGCCGTCACCAAGCCTGCCGTCGATTCCTGGCTGGGCCCGGTGTTCACCTCGTGGGGTGTGCCGGGATGGTTGGCCGGAACCGCCGCGTTCGCGCTGTCGCTGTTGCTCGTGACGTTCCTGCATCTGGTGATCGGCGAGATGGCCCCGAAATCCTGGGCCATCGCGCACCCCGAACTCGCTGCCACCATCATCGGGTTGCCGTCTCGGGCGTTCATCCGCCCTTTCCGGCTGTTCCTGGTGTGGGTCAACAAGATCGCCAACACGCTCGTCCAACGGTCGGGAGTGGAGCCGGTCGAGAACGCTGCGGTCGGCGGCCGTGACGCCGAGACCATCCGTAACCTCGTCGAGTACTCGTCGCAGGTCGGCGTATTGGAACCGGAACTGCAAACCCAGATCACCCGGGTGATCGAACTCGAGACGCTGACCGTCGAGAAGATCACGGTGCCCGACTCCAAGGCGACGTCGGTTCCGCACGGTGCCACGGTGTCCGACGTGCAGGCCGCGGCGCTGCGGTCCGGTCACCTGCGGGTACTGCTCACCGACAGCGCAGGCGCGACGCCCGGTGTCGTGCACGTGCGTGACACGCTGCTGGCAGCCGCCGAAGAACCCGCCGCCGACTACGCACGGGAGGCCTACTCGGTCGACGGATCGACACCGGTGTACGAGTTGCTACGGCAGATGCGCAACCGCAGCGTTCAGCTCGCGGTTGTCGAGACCGAGGGACAGTTCCTCGGCATCGTCACGCTCACCGACGTCATCAAACGGGTGCTGCCCACGGCTCCTGCTGCACAGCAGGACAAGTCAGCCGCGCGGTTGCATCCGACTGTTGGGTAGCGCAGGTGCGTGCAGTCGAGATCCCGGATAGCCCTCGACGGTGCCGAACTGCTCGCTGCCGCGCTCGTAGGCGGCTCGATACTCGACGACGTCCTCGTGGCTGCGGCCGACGAAGTTCCACCACATGACGATCTGCTCCCCGAACGGCGGTCCACCGAGCAGCAGCATCCGCACCGGCTCTCGGGTCGGATTGTGCAGATCGAGCGTCGAATCGCCCGGTTCGCGATAACCGAGTTCGGCTGCGGCGAGTACGGTCTCGTCCATCGTCACGGTGCCCTGATCGACGATGACGCCGTGCTCGAACGTCGGGTCGACGTCGAGGGTGACGCGGGCTCCGGCGTCGAGCACGATCTCGACTCCGAGGAGTGGGGTGAACGTGGCCACCGGCGAGGTCTCGCCGAGCAGTGAACCGAGAAATACTCGTGCCGTCAGCCCCTGGCTCGTGTGAGTCCGCGGCACGTAGTGCTCGAAAGTCGGTGCGGTGAAGCGAGAGCGAGCCGGAAGTGCCACCCACAGTTGCATGCCGTGCAGAATTTCGGTCTCCGGGGTGGAGGTCTCGGAGTGACTGATGCCGTAGCCGGCCGTCATCAGATTGAGCTCTCCAGGACGCACCATGGCATGCGATCCGACGCTGTCGCGATGCTCGATCTCGCCGGAGAACAGCCAGCTGACGGTCTGGAGTCCGGTGTGCGGATGCGGCGGCACGTCCATCGACGAGGTGTCGGGGCCGTAGTGGTCGGCGAAGCACCACGCGCCGATCAGCGAACGCTGTCGCTGGGGGAGCGTGCGCCGGACCTTCAGTGCGCGAGGACCGCCGAGGGGAACCTCGCGTGGGGTGAGAATCTGGATGGTCATACGTGCAACGCGGTTCCGCTGAGCAGCCGCACGTCGTAGGACTCGGCCGCACCTTGCACCTCGGTCGATCCACCGTGGACCGTGTACAGCACCGCATACGAGGTGAAGGTGGCCGGTTGGCCGTCGTCGGAGTCGATGGTGACGCGTGGCAGTACGACCAGCAGGTGGGTCCGGTTGCCGTCCGACAGATTTTCGACGACGGTGCGAACCTCGAAACCCAGGTCGGATCGAGTGACATCGGTGGACTCGAGCGTCTGTCCGCTCAGAACGAGTTGCGCCGCCCAGACGCCTGCGGATCGATGGGCATCGAGGGTCCCGGTGATGTCGTCGCCGGTGAAGTCGTAGTGATTCGCTGCTGTGAAAGGCATGGTCACAGGCTATGCCTCGGGTCGACGAAAAACTTCGAAAGAATTTCTCATCCGGTACCCATCCGCCTTGCGAGGTGCTGCGAATGTCCAATGAGACACCCGCTACTGCTGTCGCCCCCGACCGCCGTCAGTAGTGGGTGTCTCCCTTTGTGTGTGGAGCACAGGTGTCCACACCGGTTGGGCAAGCGACCGTCGAGCGCTACGCAGGCTGGGCAAGACCGGATCAGGAGATTTCGGGCGAGCCGAAACGATGATCGGTACGCTTTCGCACCTGGGCAGTTCGTTTCACAAGGGGAGCCACATGCAAGAAGACTCTCGATTGCCCGCATCGCGCCACGGCGAGCGAACGAATGCGTCCCTACGACCACGTTCGGGGCGGATACACGGCGAGACACGTAGTCGCCACCGCAAACGGTCGACCACCGTCTCGTCGCCGAGATCGATCTCGAGCATCACCGTTCCACCGCTCGGTCCGCAACCCAGTGCGGCTCAGGTCATCCGCCATTGGTTCGCTGCTCCGCACGATTTCGACTGGATTTTCGTGCACAAGTCGACTCGTCCGCTGCACCGATTGATCCGAGTCGTGTTTGCGAGCTGTGTGGCTCTGTACGCCGCCGTGTCGATGCTGATGCTGGCCTCACCGAACGGGCCGACCGGATCGGGTCCGGTTGCCTACGTGATCTTCATCCTGGTTCTGCAGTGCGCCGCCATCGTGTATCTGCTGTTCGGGCCGCTGCCGGACCGCAAGTGGCAGGTGGTGACTTTCCTGGTATTCGGCGATGTCGGTCTTGCGTCGGTAATTCTTCTCGACGTCCCCACGTCGGCCCTGATCGGCACGTTCCTCTTCGCGCTGACGGGGTCGATGTGCACCTTCTTTCTCGGACCGAGGCTGCTCGTAGCGCACCTGGTGTTCGCCAATCTGGTGATCGTCTACATCGGGGCGGCCGCGTACGTACAGGGATTGTGGGGTCCGTGGGATGCGATCGCCGCAGTCCTCGTCGCCGGAGGTGCCACGTCGGGTGTCCCGATCTTCGCCCAGATCGCCTGGTCGCTGGTGTGCGAGGATGCACGGCAATCCGAGATCGATCCGCTGACACGGATGAAGAACAGGCGCGGACTGCAGAACGCCATCGAGGATCTGTGGTCGCTCGCTCGCGGCGAGCGGTTGGCATTCGTTCTCGTTCTGGTCGACATCGATCGGTTCAAGAGCGTCAACGATCGCTACGGACACGATCAGGGTGATGCCGTCATCGTCCTCGTTGCCGACCGTCTCCACGGTCACCTCGGGAAGTCGGGCGTAGTGGCGAGAACCGGGGGCGAGGAGTTCGTGGCCGTCCTCGTCGGCGAGTCAGAACAACTGTGTGAACTGGTACTCGAGGTGAGTGGCACTCTGACGGATTGCTCGGATCCGATACCGGTGACAGTGAGCGCAGGCGCAATCGTGATCGCTCCCGATTCCGACGCGTGGACATCAGGGGTCGACGTGGTCAACGACGTCACGCGCGCGGCGGACTCCCTCATGTACCGGGCGAAGGCGAACGGCGGAAATCGAACGGTGCTCGAGTCGATGTAGGGCCCAACTCACTGAGCCTGCTGACCAATCGATCGGTGTCAAGACCCGAACATCCGACGGCGAATTCATCCAGCGGGACGAGGGCGTGGAAGTCGACCCGCACATCACGGTCGTAGGCGACGTCCACGAGGTTTACTGGATCCTGCTGTTGCCCAGATTGTTCGGGATGTGCTTGCTGGATCGTTCTTCTCGCTCGACAGAACATCGAAAAATGTTGCGACGCTGCGAATACCGATCTCCGTCTACCTGCAGGGTACCGGGATTTCACTGCGAGGAACCCGGGTGGACACCGACCCTCCGTAGTCTCGTCGAGCATGCGATTCGGTCGATTCTTGCCTCTGGTGTGCGTTCCCCTCGCGGTGTTGACGGGGTGCGGAACGGATTCGGCAGCGGACCCGACCCCGCTCGGCTCGTTCGATCTGCAGGCGCACCGCGGCGGACTCGGCTTGGTCACCGAGAACACCATCGAATCGTTCACCAACGCAATGCAACTCGGGGTGAGCACCCTCGAGCTGGATACTCAGATCACCGAGGACGGCAAAGCGATCGTCACCCACGACCGCAAGGTCTCGGACAGCAAGTGCGTCGATACCGGTGCGCTCACACCGGGGGACCCCGAGTTTCCGTACGTCGGGAAGTTCGTGAATACACTGACATTCGCGCAGATCCGCACTCTCGACTGCGGAGCCCTACCTCTCACGGACTACCCGGAGCAACGACGCGTGCCCGGCGCTCGAATGCCGACCCTCACCGAGGTGTTGGATCTGGTGAAGTCGGCCGTAGCGCCGGATGTGAAGCTGAACGTCGAAACCAAGGTCGAGGCGGGCAGCCCCACCGAAACTGCTCCGCGCGAGCAATTCGTCGACACGGTTCTGGCGACCATCCGCGACGCAGACATGCTGGACCGGGTCACCGTGCAGAGTTTCGATTGGGGCGCACTGAAACTGGTCCGCGACGCCGAACCCGAGGTGCCGGTGGTGGCGCTGACCAACGGCGACTTCTTGCAGGTGGGCCAGGACGGTGCGTCGCCGTGGCTGGGCGGAATCGACGTCGACGATTTCGGTGGAGATGCGATTGCCGCGATCGATTCGTTCGGAGCGTCGGCGTACTCACCGGTGCAGGGGACCCCGCAGAGCGGGAAGGTTGGCGACCCCGACTTCGAGCTCTACGTCACCCAGGACATGGTGGACTCCGCGCACGAGCGCGGAATACGAGTGATCCCGTGGACCGTCGACGATCCCGACACCATGCGCGCGCTGATGGATCTGGGCGTCGACGGCCTGATCACCGATTACCCCGACCGATTGCGCACCGTCATGAGCGAGCGCGGACTAGCATTGCCCGCGCCCGCCCTGTGACGATTCCCCGTCAGAACGGGTAGCCGACTCCGGTCAACTTCTCGCTGGCGTCCCACAGCTTCGCAGCAAGAGCGGGGTCCTGTGCGGTCTTGGTCATGCTCGCCGGGCCCGGCTTACCGCGCGTCTCGAACAAGGACTTGGGGCCGCTGTACGTGCCGCCACCCGCAACGTCGACCGCGTAGAGCGTGGGACGTGCTCCGGCACTGGCGGATTGCGAAAAGAACTTCAGTCCGATCGGAGCGAGAGTGGACAGGATCTTGTTGCTGCCCAAACCGTCTGGGCTCGAGTACAGCTCGGTGGCCGAGATTCCGGGGTGCGCGGCATTGCTGGTGATCTTCAGCCCGGCCTTGTCGATCCGGCGCTGGAGTTCGAGCGCGAACAGGATGTTCGCAAGCTTGGAGTTCGCGTACCCACGCTGGGGGTTGTACCCGCGTTCGAGCTGGAGATTGTCGAAATCGAGCTTGGGGCCCTGCCGGTGCGCGACGGAGGCGATGGTGGTGATCTTGGCGTCCGCAGCGAGCTTGGGAAACAGCAGGCCGGTCAGGGCGAAGTGACCGAGGTGATTGGTGCCGAGCTGGAGTTCGAACCCGTCCGCCGTCTCGGTTCGCAACGCGGGCATCATGACGCCGGCGTTGTTGATCAGCACGTCGATCGACTCCGGTGCCGACGCGGCGTACTCACGAACCGAGGCCAGCTCGGCGAGATTCAGAGTGGCGGTGTCGACGGTTCCGTTGGGTGCCTCCGCCGAAATTTTGGCCGCGGCGGCATCGGCCTTGTCCTTGTTGCGGCACGCGAGCGTCACGTGGTCGCCTCGCTTCGCCAACTCCAAGGCGGTGTAGTAGCCGATACCGGTGTTCGCACCGGTGATGACAACGCGTCTCTGCTTGGTTTCGGGCACGCCGCCAGGCTACCGGTCTGTTTTAGACTTTGCCCGTGAGCAGAGCAGAAGCCGACGAACATGCGGAGTTTCCGAAGGGCACCGGAAATCCCGCGTCTCGGGCACTCCGCGCGGCGGGATACCGGTGCCTGGACGATCTCGCCGGGGTGCCCGCGGCCGAGCTAGAGACACTGCACGGTGTCGGTCCGAAATCGCTGGCAGTCATCCAGGCAGCACTGGAGCAGACCGGTCGATCGCTGGGTTGAATGCCCCGAGCCTCAGACCCAGTGACTCGGACCGTCAGGGATTGCGGGAGTCGTGTTGCCTCGTCACCCTTCGCCGCATCGATCTGGAACTGCGTCGCGAAGATGCTGCCGCGTAGATCTGCACCCCGTAGGTCGGCACCCCGGAGGTCTGCACCGATCACGTCGGCCAGACGCAGATCGGCCCCGCGCAGGTCGGCTCCGATGAGATACGTGCCGCGCAGGCTCGCGCCGCGCAGGTCCGCGCCGGCCAGTTGTGTGCCGATCATGTCGCGGCCGCGGTAGTTCTTCTTCGTGCCTCTCACTTCGGCGCGAACCAGATCGCTTGCATCCAAGAGCGCCTCGTTGATCAGCGCCCGGAGCACGGTGACGTCGATCGACATCAGGACCTCGGGCGTCGCGGAGGTGAGCTCGTCCAGTTCGTCATACAAGCGAGTAAGCCGATTATGCAGGCGCGCAGTCAATTTTCGGTCACGCGCATCCGCCAGATACCAGAGCAACTCGTGCAGATCGCGCATTATCGGGAACACCGCGAACATCTCCGACGAGTTCGACGGCTGCTGCCGCCAGTCCCGTCCCGCGAACGTGGACTGCGACACCTTCTGGCCCGCACCGAAGCAGTCGTACACCGCGCACCCGCGAAAGCCTCTCTCCCGCAATGTCGAATGAATGCCGCACCGTGAGTCCTCCAGGAGGTTGCGGCACGGCTCACCGGCGGCCTTGTCGACGGCGAAGTCCGAGGACTTCGCGAAGGGCAGAGCGACGCAACAGAGTCCGAAACAACTGCCGCAGTCGGCCAGTAAGTTCTCGGGCGCGTGCATGCGTTCACTGTGTCCCGGGGCGCGTGGCAACGTCAAACGAAATAACCGCGGGGAACGGACTTGTGCCTGCGACATACCGGGCTACAGTGTTTCGACGAAGCAGCTGGGCGCACGGCATTTCAGGAGGCCGTCCATGGCGGAACTCGAGTACGACGCGGTGGTGACCGCGCTGCGTGCTGCCGGGTGTGTATTCGCCGAGGAAGAAGCCGACATCCTCGCCGAGTCCGCTTCGACTCCAGCGGAGCTGACTGAGATGCTCACACGCCGCATCGCCGGCGAACCACTCGAGCACGTTGTCGGGTGGGTGTCGTTCTGTGGCCGACGCATCGCCGTCGAACCGGGCGTGTTCGTTCCTCGCCGACGAACCGAGTTTCTCGTCGAATGTGCTGCAGCGCTGCGTCCTTCGGTGCTGTTGGATCTGTGTTGTGGATCTGGAGCAATAGGGCTGTCGGTCGGTGGCGTCATAGAATTGCACGCCGCCGATATCGACGCCGCGGCGGTCGCCTGTGCCAGGCGCAACCTCGATGCAGGCGGGGGCGCGGTGCCGGTCGGTCACGTGCACCGCGGTGACCTGTACGACGCACTGCCGCCGGAACTGCACGGCAGATTCGACGCGATCGTCGTCAACGCTCCCTACGTCCCGACCGGCGACATCGGGCTGATGCCACGTGAGGCGCGCATCCACGAGCCGCACATCGCGCTCGACGGCGGTACGGACGGTGCCGGGATTCATCGCCGCGTTGCCGTCGACGCGCCGCTCTGGCTGGCCCCCGGCGGGCATCTCCTCGTCGAAACCAGTGCAGCACTGATGCATTCGACGCTGCAGACCGTGGTCGAGGCCGGATTCGCAGCCAGTATCCGCAAGTCCGAGATGTTCGACGCCGTCGTGGTGATCGGTTCGATGGGCGAGCAGTGATCGACCGGGTGTTTCGATCGTGGGTCTTCGTGGCATTCCCCGGGGCATGACTACATTGCTGTTTGCGGTAACCGCTGCCGATCACTGGACCTTGAACGACGGAAGCAAGCACCCCACCGGATACTGGGCCGAGGAGCTCGTCGAGTCCCATCGCACGTTCGTCGACGCAGGCTGGGACATCACGGTCGCCACGCCGGGCGGCAAGGCTCCGGTCGTCGACCAGGGCAGCCTCGCGGTCGACGCCAACGGCGGCGACGAAGAGAAGGTGGCGGATCAGAAGAGCTACCTCGCCTCTATCGAGTCGATCCTGTCCTCGCCTGCAAAGCTCGAGGAGCAGAAGGCGTCGGACTTCGACGTCGTCTTCGTTCCCGGCGGTCACGGACCGATGGAAGACCTCGCCGTCTCCGAGAGCTTCGGTGCACTGGTTGTCGACTTCCTCGACTCGAACAAGGTGGTGTCCGCGGTGTGCCACGCACCGGCCGCTCTTCTTCCTGCCGTCCGCAGTGACGGAACCTGGGCGTTCGACGGCTACGAGCTCACCGGATTCACCGATGAGGAGGAGACCCAGGCCGGTCTCGCCGAGAAGGCCCCGTGGCTGCTCGAGACCCGGCTGCGCGAGAACGGCGCGAAGTTCGATTCCGCCGATGCGTGGGCACCGAACGTCGTCGTCGACCGCAACCTGTACACGGGTCAGAACCCGGCGTCGACGCGTCCTCTCGCCGAGAAGCTGGTCAGCGCGCTGAAGTAGCAGGTCTGGACGGTCGGCGTTCTGCCCACGGAGAACAGTGGACACCGAAGGGAACATCACTACTGCTTTCGAAGTTGAGCCCCAATAGCTCAATCTTTTGGAGGAGAAGTGACCGAAACCGTTCGTGTCCCCGTGCTTTTTCTGACCGACCCGATCGTCCTGCCCGGAATGGTGGTGCCCGTCGAGCTCGACGAGGCTGCGCGCGCCGCCGTCGACGCGGCGAAGGCGAGCAACGATGACACGTTACTCGTCGCGCCGCGTCTCGAAGACCGCTATGCCGCGTACGGCGTCCTCGCCACGATCGTGCAGATGGGACGCCTGGCCGACGGCCGTCCGGCCGCGGTCATCAAGGCCGGCCGCCGCGCCCACATAGGCCACGGCGTCAGCGGACCCGGCGCTGCCCTCTGGGTGGAAGCCGAACCCGTACCGGACGAGGCCGCAGGCGATGACCTCAAAGCCCTTGCTGCCGAATACAAGCAGCTCGTCGTGGCGATGTTGCAACGTCGCGACGCATGGCAGGTGATCGACTCGGTCAACAAGCTCACCGACCCGGGCGCGATCGCCGATACCGCCGGCTACGCGTCGTATCTCACCGACGTGCAGAAGCGGGACCTTCTCGAAACACCGGACGTGGCAACGCGTCTGACCTCCCTCATCGAGTGGACCAGGGCCCATCTCGCCGAGGTCGAGGTCAACGACAAGATCTCCGGCGATGTCCGCGAGGGCATGGAGAAGACCCAGAAAGAATTCCTGCTCCGGCAGCAGTTGGCGGCCATCCGCAAGGAACTCGGTGAGGACGAGCCCGACGGTGCCGACGACTACCGCGGCCGTGTCGAGGCTGCGGACCTGCCCGAGAAGGTGCGCGAGCAGGCGCTGCGTGAGGTCGGCAAACTGGAGCGGGCCAGCGACCAGAGCCCCGAGTCGGGTTGGATCCGCACGTGGCTCGACACCGTGCTCGACCTGCCGTGGAACAACACGACCACCGATAACAACGACATCGATTCTGCGCGTGCGGTTCTCGACGCCGACCACCACGGACTCGACGACGTGAAGGATCGGATCGTCGAGTACCTGGCCGTTCGGGCGCGTCGCTCCGAACGTGGTCTGCAGTCGGTCGGTGGGCGTGGGTCCGGTGCCGTCATGGTGCTCGCGGGCCCGCCCGGAGTCGGCAAGACCTCGCTCGGTGAGTCGGTGGCCCGTGCGCTCGGTCGGAAGTTCGTGCGCGTCGCCCTCGGTGGTGTCCGCGACGGGGCCGAGATCCGCGGGCACCGTCGTACGTACGTCGGTGCGTTGCCGGGCCGGATCGTGCGGGCCATCGGTGAGGCGGGATCGATGAATCCCGTTGTCCTGCTGGACGAGATCGACAAGGTCGGCTCGGACTATCGCGGCGACCCCAGCGCCGCTCTGCTCGAGGTGCTGGACCCGGCGCAGAATCACACGTTCCGTGATCACTACCTCGATCTGGATCTCGACCTGTCCGACGTGGTGTTCCTCGCCACCGCCAACGTGATCGACCAGATTCCCGGCCCGTTGCTCGACCGGATGGAACTGGTGACCATCGACGGCTACACCGAGGACGACAAGGTCGTCATCGCCCGCAACTACCTGCTCCCTCGTCAGATGGACAGGGCGGCAATCACATCCGAGGAGGTGACGGTCACCGACGCCGCGCTGCGCACGATCGCGGCCGAGTACACCCGCGAGCCGGGAGTGCGCCAGCTCGAACGCCTGCTGGCCAAGGCGCTGCGCAAGGTCGCGACGAAGTTGGTGGGCACCACCGAGGTTCTGTCCATCGACGAGCCGGACCTGGTGACCTACCTCGGTCGTCCGCGCTTCACTCTCGAGGCGCACGAGCGCACCGAAGTGCCGGGTGTGGCAACGGGTCTGGCGGTCACCGGACTCGGCGGCGATGTGCTGTTCATCGAGGCTGCGTCGACCGAAGGCGATCCGGGTCTCAAGCTCACCGGTCAACTCGGCGACGTGATGAAGGAGTCCGCGCAGATCGCACTGTCCTACGTGCGCTCGCACGCAGCACGATTCGGCGTCACGCAGGAATCTCTCGACCGCAGCATCCACGTGCACGTTCCGGCGGGCGCGGTGCCGAAGGACGGTCCGTCGGCGGGTGTGACGATGGTGACGGCCCTGGTGTCGATGGCCACCGGACGGCCGGTGCGCTCGGATGTCGGCATGACCGGTGAGGTCACGCTGAACGGTCGGGTGCTGCCGATCGGTGGGGTGAAGCAGAAGTTGCTGGCTGCGCAGCGTGCGGGCCTGACGACGGTGTTCATACCGGCGCGCAACGAACCGGATCTGGACGATGTGCCCGCAGAGGTGTTGGAGGCGTTGGATGTTCGCCCGATGACCGACGTCGCCGACATCATCGCGCTCGCCCTGGAGCCGACGGCCGCAACCGTGGCGGCGTGAGTTCGGTGCAGTCGAGGTCGGTAAGGGGATCCGCACTTGACCTCGACCTATGTCGAGGTTCTACGTTGGTGACATGAGGTTGATGACATGAGCATGGAGATGACCGCCTGGAACCAGATGTATCGCACGATGAACAGGCCGGACACTCAGTCGTCGTTCTCTAAGGTGACGGCCCGCAGGATCCTGACGTTCGCTGCGCCGCATCGCCGTGCCCTCGGTGGGTTCCTGGTGCTCAGCGTGGCCCTGGCCGTTCTTGCCGTGGCCACGCCGGTGTTGGCCGGCCGGGTGGTCAACGCCATCGTCGACGGGCGCGAGCGGCGCGTGGTGGTGTGGCTCGCCGTGGCGATCGCGGCCATCGCTCTGGTGGACGCCGTGGTCGGTCTGATCAATCGGTGGCTCTCGTCGAACATCGGGGAGAGCTTGATCCTGGATCTGCGGACCGCGGTGTTCGATCACGTGCAGCGCATGCCGATCGCGTTCTTCACCCGAACCCGCACCGGTGCGCTGGTGAGTCGACTCAACAACGACGTCATCGGAGCGCAACGCGCATTCAGCACCACGCTGTCCGGGGTCGTCAGCAACCTGGTGACGCTGGCGCTGACCCTGGTGGTGATGATCGGGATCTCCTGGCAGATCACGCTTCTGGCATTGATTGTGCTTCCGGTGTTCGTGCTTCCCGCTCGCCGGATGGGTCGACGCCTCGCGCGGTTGCAACGTGAAGCGGCAGCGCACAATTCGGCGATGAGTACGCAGATGACCGAACGATTCTCGGCACCGGGAGCAACGCTGGTGAAACTGTTCGGTCATCCCGAACAGGAATCGGTCGAGTTCGCGGTGCGAGCCAAGCGCGTCCGAGACATCGGAGTACGCAGCGCCATGGTGCAGACGGTGTTCGTGACGGCGCTGACTCTCGTCTCGGCACTGGCCCTGGCCGTGGTGTACGGACTGGGCGGCTTCTACGCCCTGCGGGGGACGCTCGACCCGGGTTCGGTTGTTGCGCTGTCTCTTCTGCTGGCTCGCCTGTATTCCCCGCTGACTGCGCTGGCAAGTGCTCGGGTGGAGATCATGAGCGCACTGGTCAGCTTCGAGCGGGTCTTCGAGGTTCTCGATCTGGTTCCACTCATCGCAGACAAGCCGGACGCACGGACTCTGCCGCCGGGGCCGGTGGCCGTCGAGCTCGACGACGTTCGGTTCGCGTACCCGTCTGCGGACAAGGTCTCGCTCGCCTCACTCGAGGAGGTCGCGACTCTGGATTCGCGAGGGGGAGAGGAAGTGCTGCACGGCGTCTCGTTCCGAGCCGAACCCGGCCAGATGGTCGCGCTGGTCGGTACGTCCGGTGCGGGCAAGTCCACGATCGCACAGTTGATCGCACGGCTGTACGACGTCGACGGCGGTGCGGTTCGACTCGGAGGAGTCGACGTGCGAGACCTGACGGCCGAATCCGTCCGCGGCACAGTGGGAATGGTGACCCAGGACGGTCACCTGTTCCACGAGAGCATCCGGTCGAATCTGTTGTTGCCTCGGCCCGAGGCAACCGACGTCGAACTGTGGGATGCGCTGTCGAGGGCGCGGCTGGCCGACCTCGTGCGATCGCTGCCCGGCGGCCTGGACACCGTTGTCGGCGAGCGAGGGTACCGACTCTCCGGTGGTGAGCGTCAGCGCCTGACGATCGCCCGGTTGCTGATCGCGCAGCCACGAGTCGTCATTCTCGACGAGGCAACGGCTTCACTGGATTCGACGTCCGAGGCCGCCGTGCAGGCTGCGTTGGCCGAGGCCTTGGAAGGAAAGACGTCGGTGGTCATCGCGCACCGGCTCTCGACCATCAGGGCAGCCGATGTGATCCTGGTGATCGAGGACGGGCGAGTCGCCGAGCGGGGCACGCACGACGAGCTCCTCGCAGCGGGAGGCCGTTACGAGGAGCTGCATCGGACGCAGTTCGCACAAACCGGCTAAGCGTCCGGGACCACCGTGGACGGGTCGTCGTCGGTCGCCGCTGCGAGCATCGGGGTGAATCCGTCGATGGCGTAGTCCAGGGAGAGCGGACTCGAATATCCCAGGGCCGAGGGCAGATCGGTGCTGAACGAGCCGATGTAGACGGTTCGATCCTGCTCGACGACGTCGAGTGCGGCGATGATCGGGTTGGCCTGCAGTTGCTCGCGGCTCTGGCCGGCGATGACGAGGACGTCGGTGTCGAGTCGGTCGAGATTTTCGGGACTGATGGTCTCGGAGGCGTCGGGAATCTCGAAGCCGAGGTCGGTGAAGAACAGGGCGCGGATGTCGTCCCTGCCGAGCAGCAGGTAGCTGCCGTCGTCCATGACGAACGCGAGAGACAGTGACTTGCCGGTGAACTGAGGATTCTCGGCCTCGGTGTCGGCGAACTTCTGCTCGAGCGTAGACGTCTGGTCCTGTGCTTCCTGCTGCTTGCCGAGTGCTTCGCCGACGACGGCGAACTCCTGCTGCCACGTCGCGGCGGGCACGTTCTCGTAGCCGCCGATGTCGGCGATCGTCGGGGCCATCCCGGAGAGCTGGTCGTACTGGCCCTGGTCGATGAAGGAGTACGGGCCGAGGATCAGGTCGGGTGCCTGCGCGGCGATCTGCTCGAGGTTGAGATCGGTGCTGCCGACCTCGGGAATCTCGGTACCGCCCAACGCTTCCTGGGCCCATGGGCGCTGCCGGTAGTCGTAGCTGAGGTTGCCGCGGGTCGCGACGGGCTTGACGCCCAGTGCGAGGGCGAAGTCCTGCTCGTTGAACCCGATCGTCACGACGCGGGTGGGCTCGGTGTCGATGACCGTCTCACCGAACCGGTGATCGACGGTGACCGGGAATCCGTCGGCGCTCCCGGAGTTACCGGTGGGTTCGGGCTCGTCGGTGGACGAGCAGCCGACGGCCAGCGCCAGAACCGAGGCACCGGTGACGACGAGCTGGACAGACTTCTTCATGGGGTCTCCTCGCAACGGAACTTAGCGAGGTTAGCCTAACCGACCCATCGAAGCGTCGATCACGTGCCGGGGTCGGACGTCCCGATCAGCAGGTGGACGTCGCGGGTACACCTGCGAATCGCTGGTCGATCCATTCGAGTGCCTGCGGAAGACCGAGCACTGCAGCAGTCAGGTGATCGTTGCTGGGCACCTTCACCTCGGTCACCAGTACTCCGGCGCGGCAGTACCGGGCAATCGTGTTGTCGATGGCGCTGACCGGGATCAACGCATCGGAGGGGCTGTGCCACTCGAAATACGGTGCCTTCGGTACGCCGGGGTACAGTTCGACGCTGTTGTCGTTGACGGCGGCGATCGCTTCCGGGCTGCTGATCAGATCCAGCGTGCCAGCGACCTCCATGGCGCTCTTGCCTGCGCCTGCCGCGATGATGTCGTTGGTGCACCCGTTCTGGATCTGGCTCTCGATCTGCTTGCCGAGCGGGTTGAGTTGAGAGCTGATCGGGATGCGGGTGGGGTACTCGCGCTCGATTCCGAGCGCGGCAGCGAACGCCAGACCGAACATGGGGTGCGGGGCGAAACCGAGATCGCGGGCCATGCGCTCGAGGTTCATCGGAGCACCACCGTTCGCGCTGCCGACGATGTTCAGCTCGGGTGCGTAGTCGTTCTGAAGCGCAGCTGCCCATGCGGTGGCCATTCCACCACCGGAGTAGCCGGCCAACGCGACCGGGCTCTGCTGAACCTGGATGGGATCGAAGCGCTGAGTGGCGCGAATGCTGTCCAGCACGATTTGTCCGCCGAGCTTGGCGGCGCCGTAGGCGCTGTTGGGTCCGAGGTGATCGGCGATGACGACGGTCCAGCCGCGCTGCAGTACTGCATTCAGTGCGGGTGCTTCACGAATCTGGAGATTGGGGTCGTTCGTCCACAGCGCTTGTGAAGGTGCACATTCGAGACCGAGAGCATTGATGATGTGTTGGTAGGAAAGCACCGGCCCGTTGGGTGCTTTGTTTTGCGGAACCAACACGGTATTTATTGCGGCGATGGGATCGCCGGCCGAATTTGTGGAGCGGAAATTCAGCTGCCACACGTCGACGCCGAAGAATCCTGGGGGCGGGGGCATCGGGCGGCTCGAGATCACGTCGCCCGGTGCGAGCGCATCGAGATCCACAGGCGGAGAGTAGAAGCCGTCGGCGATAGGCGTCGGATACAACGGCGCTGCAACTGCCTGACCTGCGCCGACGAGTGACGAACACAGGACAGCAACCGCCGTCATGCTGACAGCGCCTGCCAACTTGAGAACCCGCATGTGGTAAACCCCTCCGTGCCTGAACCGAAGCGACGAGCGCTGCGGTGATCTGGCAAGCCCCCATAGAGCCGGCCCGCAAACCGTTATAGCTGACGACTCGTGACTTGTTACGCTCCCCCGGAAACGATGTGCGCCACGGTACGCATCCGCTCATTTTATGGCAACCGAACGTTACCTATGCTCGTTTCTTCGGTAGAAATCAAGTAATCGACCGGGAGCATTCTCGTCATTCCTGACGCACCGCCTTCGGTTCCTTGTCCGGGCGCAGACCGCGCCAGCTCGGATGCCGCAGATGGCCGGATTCCGTGGCCTCGTAGAACCGAACCTCGCCGACGAGGACAGGCTCGACCCACACCGCTCCGTTCCGATCGGCCGGGGGCAACACCGAGGAGAAGGGACTGTCCGACGCCTCGAGTGGGGCCAGGAGGGCACCGAGCGTATCGAGCGCACGATCGTCGAACCCGGTTCCGACGCGTCCCACGTAGCGCAGTCGCTCCCCGTCGGGAATGCCCATCAGTAACGAGCCGAACCCGCCGGAACGGCGACCCTGTCCCCGACGCCACCCACCGATGACGATCTCCTGGGTTCGCCAGTTCTTGAACTTGATCCAGGTGTGGGCGCGCTTGCCGGGTTGGTAGACGGAGTCGGTGCGTTTGGCGACGACACCTTCCCAGCCCCGCTCTCTGCTTTCGGCGATGGCATCCGCAGCGGTCCCCGTCAGTCGTGGTGGCACCAGCACGGAGTCGAGTCCGGTGGTGAGAAGTTCGAGCAACCGTCGTCGATCCGAGTACTTCTTGCGCAGCAGTGACGTGCCGTCGAGGTGAAGCAGATCGAACGCGATGAATCGGATCTCGTCACGGGTGGCGTTCTGCAGTTTCTCGAAGCTGCTGACACCGCTGTCGTCGAACACGACGACTTCCCCGTCGACGACGGCGTCGTGCTCGGCAAGGTCGTCGGCGAACGATTGGAGTGCGCCGAATTTCTCGGTGTAGTCGTTGCCGCTTCGCGTGCGTAGCGTCATCGAACCGTGCGTGAGTTCGGCGACGATGCGGAACCCGTCCCACTTGCCTTCGAACGACCACTCGTCGTTCGGAAGATCGCGGATGTCGCCTGCGGTGGCGAGCATCGGTGAGATGTTCTTGGGCTCGGGCTTGTCGGGTGCGTCTTTCATCAGGTGCATCAACCACTGGCTGCCCTTGGTGCGGATCAGTGCGAACCGCCCGCGCGCCTTCTGTCCGTGCAGGACGACGATGACTTCGTCGTCTCGCCACTTCTCGAGTTCGTAGGTTCCGCTGTCCCAGATCGTGACGTCGCCGCCGCCGTACTCGCCCTTGGGTATTCGTCCGGAGAATGTCGCGTATTCGAGCGGGTGGTCCTCGGTGTGTACCGCCAGTCGATTCTGCTTCGGGTCGACCGGGATGTTCTTCGGGACGGCCCACGACACCAGGACGCCGCCGTGTTCGAGTCGGAAGTCGTAGTGCAGTCGTCGGGCATGATGCTCTTGGATGACGAAGGTGTCGTTGTTGCCCTGTGGCTCGGTGGTGGTCGGTATCGGCTCGGGAGTCTTGTCGGCGCTGCGCATGCTGCGGTACTTGACGAGTTTGTCTGTGGTAGCGCTTCTTTCGGGTGCCGAGTCCATGGTGGGGTCCAGTTCTGCCAGTAGATCGCCCAGGTCACGGAATCGCTCGAGCACCTCCTCGAACCGAAGCTGTTGCAGGCCCGTCGCTTCCAGCTCGTCCCACGTGCGTGGTGCTGCGACGGTGGGTAGGGTTCGCCCGCGTAGCGAGTACGGGGCGACCGTCGTCTTCTTGCCGTTGTTCTGGCTCCAGTCGACGAACACTCGACCGGTTCGCTTCGCCTTTGCCATCGTTGCCGTCACCCGATCCGGCGAGCGCTCTTCCAACAAGGTGGCCACACGCTTGGCGACGGTGGAGGCCCCCGCAGTCGACAGCGGTTTCTCCAGCGGGACGTACAGGTGAATTCCCTTGCTGCCGCTGGTGACCGGATACGCAGTCATCCCGATATCGCCGATCAGATCCCGTATCTCGCAGGCGACTTCGGCGCACCGGGCGAGATCCACGTCGTCACCGGGATCGAGGTCGAAGACCATGCGGGTGGCGGGGCCGGGATCGTTGCCGTCGAATCGCCACTGTGGCACATGCGCTTCGATGGCCGCCTGCTGGCCGAGCCACGCGAGATCGGCTGCGGCGGAGAACAGTGGGTAGGTGACGACGCGGTCGGAATGCTGCATCGAACGTCGATCGAGCCAGTCGGGGGCAGACGCAGCGAGGTTCTTCTCGAAGAACGACGACTGGTCGACGCCGTTGGGCCAGCGCTTACGGGTCACGGCTCGGCCGACGAGGTGCGGCAGCATGGCGGGTGCGATGGCGACGTAGTACTCGATGATGTTGCCCTTGGTGGTGCCGGTTTCGGGGAACAGCACTTTGTCGAGGTTGGTGACGGAGACCTTCCGACCCTCGATCTCGAGCGTGGCCATCGTCATAGGTTAACGGCCGCCGTCTGAAGATGCGGGGGAGTTGTGACAGGCTCGAATACATGGCGACGATCAGTGTCTCGGTACAGATGCCCGAAAATCCGCAGGGCGCGTGGGACAAGGCTTCCGCGCTCGATCGGTTCGACGAGTGGATGACCATTCACGGTGGATGGTGCAGCCCACCGCCGAAGAAGGTCGGCAAGGGCACCGAGGTGGAGTCGCTGGTCAAGGTCAAGGGCTTCAAGAACACGATCAACTGGACCTTCACGGAGTACGAAGAGCCGAAGTTGATCGAGATGTCCGGCCGCGGCAAGGGCGGGGTGCGGATCTCGCTGACGGTCCATGTGCGTGAGGCCGAGGGTGGTTCGGAGCTGACACTCGACGCGAAGTTCGGTGGGGGCGTGCTGTTCGGTCCGGTGGGATCGGTGGTGGCGCGGGCGCTGGACACCGATGTCAAGAAATCCGTTGCGAACCTGGCGGCGTTGAGCTGACACGTCTCTGCTGAAGTAGCTGCACGACAACCTTTTCCAGCCCCGCATCGATGTCTCGGTGCGGGGCTGGAGACTGCATGGGATGCTCCACTCGAGGCCTCGATCGAGAGATTCCCCGCGTGCGACCCGTCCGAGTGGAGCAAAAATTGCGGAAGACCCCTACCGCTGACGAGTCTTTCGCAACCACCACAGTCCCGCGATGGGGAGCACCACCGGGATGAAGACGTACCCGGATCCGAAGTGCGACCACACCGTCGGCTCCGGGAAGTCCTGGGGCTGGATGTAGCTGAGGGTGCCGATGCCGATGACTCCGACGAGTTCGATGATGCAGGACACCGTCACCACGCGTCGGGATGCCTCGGTTGCTCGGGCCAGTCCCACAGTGGCCACGATGTAGACGACCGCCGCGAAAGCCGACAGCAGATACGCGATCGGGGCGTCGTCGAATCGAGTGGTGAGCTGCACGATCGAGCGTGCTGTCGCCGCGACGGCGAACACGGCGTAGACGGCAATGAGGAAGCGCCCGAATCCGGTGCGCGTTGCTTGCTGGAGGTTGTCAGGCATATCCGGCCCAGATCTGGCTCAGGCGCAGCACCATGGCCGCGAGGGTGAGGACGGCAACGAGCAGTACCGCGGTGCCGCCGCGGGAGCGGTCGCCCAGGGACCACCACGTCCCGAGCGGAAGCAGAAACAGCAGTCCGACGAGGTAGGACCCGAACGTGAGTCGGTGTATGTCTCGATCCGAGGTGAACATCATGACGAATCCGATGACGGCCTGCAGCGCGACGACGGCCTCGGTGGCAGCGATGGTCCAGAACAGGGCTCGATCGGACTTGTCCTTGAGCAGGACCGGTCGGTTCATGGCGAGCTTCACGAGCACCCAGATGCCTACGACCAGGGACAACGCGTACAACAAGCCGGTGACGGCGCCGATCATCGAGTTCCTCGTCAAGTTCGGAGTGGATGGGTGGTTCGACCTCCACACTATCCGCGTAACGCCACGTCAACACTGTGAGGCCCTCGAAACACGGCGTTGTTCCGGGTGTGACCAATCGGAAATGGATGGGGCTTGTACTTGTTCCATGCCCGCAGAGGATCTGCTCTCTCGCCGGACATGACCTTTCTTCCCACGGTGGCCACAGGCGTCCACCTCATCCAGCCAGCTCTGCGAACTTCAGGAGACACCCGTGTCAGACATCGACCAGGCCATCGCCGAGAACATCAAGAAGTCGCTCGAAGAGATCCCGCACCCTTCACTCCCCAAGGGCAGCAACATCTACGGCTCCACCAAGATCTTCCCCGACTACAAGGCCGAGAACGGCGAGAGCTACTTCACGCTGGTGCACGGCATCGCACACGAATCGTCGGTCTCCTTCGTCGCTGTGCTCCAGGCAACGCGCGCTCTGCGCAAGGGCTTCGAGTCCGCCATGTACTTCTACGGCCCCGGCGCTATCAATTGCCTTGCCACTCGGGGCTTTCCGACGACCGGTGACTCCGGCTTCCCGGGCGAGCAGAACATCAACGATTCGCTCGCGACATTCATCGCCGAGGGCGGCACCGTGTTCTGCTGCCGCTTCGGGCTCGCACTGCACGGTGGCCGCGAAGAGGACCTCATCGAGGGCGTCATCCCGGCCCATCCCCTGGACGTGCAGGACGCGTTGATCCACTACGCGCGCAAGGGTGCCATCATCAATTCGACCTACATGGTCTAGGGGATCTCGATGTCCATCTCTACACGCGTGGATCTGGCGTTGCTCGGAATTCGAGGAGCAACGCCGGTGTCCAGAACTGCCGGTGCAGGCCCGAGTGACGATGGACATGTCCGCATCGATGGCCTCGGCGCAGCCATCCCCCGCAATCCGCTCAGCCCGTACGTTCTCGAAGAGGGGCGAGTGTTGTTCGACGGCAACGACATCGGACTCGATGTTCAGGCCGTCGATCGCCCGAAGTTCTACGACCTCGCCACAGCCGACGGCGTCGCCTACGAGAAGATCGCCAAGCTGCACGGCTCCGGCGTCCTCGCTACGACCGTGGTGCAGACGTGCATCCGCTACGACGCCGACCAGCGGTGTCGCTTCTGCTCCATCGAGGCCTCGCTCGAGGCCGGGGACACCATCGCGGTCAAGACCCCGGCGCAGTTGGCCGAGGTGGCCGAGGCGGCGGTGCGACTCGACGGCGTCACACAGATGGTCATGACGACCGGCACCTCGGCCGCAAAGGACCGCGGTGCTCGCCACCTGGCCCGATGCGTGCGCGCCATCAAGGCGGTGGTTCCGCAGTTGCCGATCCAGGTGCAGTGCGAACCTCCCGGCGATCTGCAGACGATCCAAGATCTGTACGACGCCGGAGCCGATTCCATCGGCATCCACGTCGAATCTCTCGACGACGACGTTCGACGCCGGTGGATGCCGGGCAAGGCCTCGGTCTCGATGGACGAGTACCGCGCGGCGTGGAAAGAAGCGGTTCGTGTCTTCGGACGAAACCAGGTCTCGACGTACATCCTGGTGGGACTCGGTGAGGATCCCGACGAATTGGTAGCAGGCGCAGCAGAACTGATCGAGATGGGGGTCTACCCCTTCGTGGTTCCGTTCCGGCCGCTCGCCGGAACGTTGGCAGTGGACATCGACCGAGCGACGGCACCGAGCCGAGACGTTCTCGAAAACGTCACCCGACGCGTCGCCAAGGAACTTCAGGCCGCGGCGATGCTCGGATCCGAACAGAAGGCAGGCTGCGCGGCATGCGGTGCGTGCAGCGTTCTGCAGAACGCGGGAGGCTGACATGTTCGGTGTCGTGGAACAGGGCGACCTTGCCGGATTGTCCGGTACTGCAACCACTGTCGTCGAGCCCGGGTTCATCGTCCAGCCGTGCGGAAGTACAGCGGAGCTCGACGCCTATCGTGCACTCCGGAGGGCGACCTTCGTTGCCGAACAGGGCTTGTTCGCCGGCACCGATCAGGACGACATCGACGACGACCCACGAGCAGTCGTTCTGGTCGCCACCGATCGGGACGGCACCGTGCTCGGCGGAGTGCGGCTGGCACCCTGCACCGCAACGGATCTGGGGTGGTGGGCGGGAAGCCGGCTCGTGGTCGCTTCTTCGGCGCGCACCTCCGGCGTCGGGCCTGCCCTTGTTCGGGCTGCCTGCGCGCACGCCGAGAGCAGAGGTGTTCTTCGCTTCGACGCGACCGTGCAGAAGAGCAACGAGCAATTGTTCAACCGCCTCGGATGGATTCGCCGCGGCGACGTCGAGGTTGCCGACACGCCGCACGTGGCGATGTACTGGCCGATCGACCGGATCGAACGGCTCGTCTCCTCGACCAAGGCGATGCTCGCCGGGGTACTCGCACCTCTCCGGGCGCAGCCACTCGGACTCGGTGCCAAAGGCTTTCGCGGCGACGACGGCGTTCCGGTACCGGGGAGCGACATGATCGCGGCGTGCGATGCCATCATCCCGTCCATGGTCGATCGCGACCCCGAGTGGGCCGGCTGGTGTGCCGCGCTGGTCAATCTGAACGACCTCTCGGCGATGGGAGCAGGAGCCGTCGGCATGCTCGATTCCGTCGGCGCACCTACCCAGAGTCGGCTGACCCGCATCATCCGGGGTCTCGCCAACGCCTCTGCAGCGTGGCAGGTTCCGGTGCTCGGTGGCCACACCCAGGCCGGGGTGCCGTCGTCGCTGTCGGTCACCGCACTCGGCCGGACCTCGCGACCGGTGCCGGCCGGTGGCGGTGGCGTCGGCGATCGGTTGACGCTCACCGCAGACATCGAAGGCGAGTGGCGACGCGGATATCATGGCCAGCAATGGGATTCGTCGTCTCGTCGGAACTCCGGCGAACTGACGGCCATGGCGACGTTCGTTTCCCGCACCGCACCCAAGGCCGCCAAGGACGTCTCGATGGCAGGCCTGGCGGGTACCACCGGAATGCTGGCCGAGGCGAGCGGGACGGGTGCAGTACTCGACGTCGCCTCGATACCGAAGCCCGACGCAGCGTCGATGGGCGAATGGATCACGTGTTTTCCAGGGTTCGCGATGATCACCGCGGACCGTCCCGGTGCACCCACTGCACCGTCCGGACCTGCGCTGTCCGCAGTCTGCGGAGAGCTCACCGACATTCCGGGCGTCGCACTGCGATGGCCCGACGGAATCACCACTCGCGCGGTCACGTCCACCGTGACCGGATTGGGAGAAGCATGACCACCCACCCGAAGCCCATCACTATTTCCGTCGCCGCAGCCGAATTCGGACGCGACATGGAACAGGGTTACGCCACCATCGCCGCGTTGCTCGAGGAATCGCGCAATCGCGGTAGCCAGCTGCTCGTCCTGCCCGAGGCCTGCCTCGGCGGCTACCTGCCGAGTCTCGGCGGAGGAGACGAGACCGAGGAATCACGTCAGCGTCGACTCAAAGCCCTGCCGCCGGCCCTCGAACTCGACGGCCCCGAGATCAGACGCGTCGTCGACATGGCCGGCGACACCGTCATCACGTTCGGCTTCTGCGAGAAGGACGGTGATACCCGCTACAACGCCGCAGTGACGGTCGACGGCAGTGGAATCCTCGGCTCATACCGCAAGGTGCACCAGCCGCTGGGTGAAAATCTCTGCTACGACGCGGGAGACAGCTACTCCGCCTTCGACACTCCGATCGGCCGCATGGGGATGCAGATCTGCTACGACAAGGGATTCCCCGAGGCAGCACGGGAACTGGCGCTCGACGGTGCCGAGATCGTCGCCTCCATCTCGGCCTGGCCGACGGCCCGCACCGCCACTGTCGAGAACATGGAAGAGGACCGTTGGAAGCAGCGGTTCGACATCTACGACCGCGCTCGTGCACTCGAGAATCAGATCATCTGGGTCGCGGCCAATCAGGCAGGTACCTTCGGATCTCTCCGATTCGTCTGCAGCGCAAAGATCGTCGGACCCGGCGGAGAGATTCTCGCCGGTACGGGCGTCGAACCGGGCTTGGCCACGGCCACCGTCGACGTCGCTGCCCTCATCGGCGCATCACGTGGCGGCGGCATGTACAACCTTCGTGATCGTCGGCCGTCCGTGTACCGGACCATCACCAAGGAGCCGATCCATGCCTGAGATGTCGTTCCTCGTTCGATGGCCCGACGGACGCGAACAGTCCTGCTATTCACCGTCTCTGGTGATGCACGACTACCTGACGCCCGGCCAGGACTACCCGGTGGCGGAGTTCGTGCAACGGACGTCGGAGGCGTTGACGATCGCCAGCGATCGAGTGCTCGCCAAGTTCGGCATGCGGTGCACCTCGGCCGCACAACAGATGGAGGAGATTCACGGTGTCAGTGCCTCGTACGAGGCCGGTGCCGTTCGCGTACTGAGCATGTCGGGAGCTGAATTGCTATGACGGAGAATCACAGTGCAATAGAAAACTACTCCGTGATCGTCATCGGCGGCGGGCAGGCCGGCCTGTCCATCAGTTGGCATCTGACTCAGCGTGGCATCGAACATGTGGTGTTGGAGCGTGAGACGATCGCGCACGAGTGGAAGGACTCCCGCTGGGACAACTTCACCCTCGTGACGCCGAACTGGCAGTGCGCGCTCCCCGGGTACTCCTACGACGGTGACGATCCCGATGGATTCATGCAGCGTGACGAGGTGTACGCCTTCGTACGCCGCTACGCGGAAAGCTTCGATGCACCGGTCCGAGAGCACGTTTCGGTCGATCAGGCACTTCAGTCGGTGGCGGGTGGCTTCGACCTCCAGACTTCCGCCGGCCCCATGCATGCCGATCAGATCGTCGTCGCCGTCGGTGGGTACCACATCCCCACAATCCCGAGGTTCGCCGAGAAGCTTCCCCGTGACATCGTCCAGATCCACTCCTCCGAATACCGCGGGTCACACCAGTTCCCGGACGGCGACGTGCTGGTGGTCGGCACCGGCCAGTCCGGTGCCCAGATTGCCGAGGACCTGCACCTCGACGGCCGCCGCGTCCATCTGGTGGCGGGCACCGCTCCCCGCGTCGCGCGATTCTATCGCGGCCGCGACTGTGTCGCCTGGTTGCACGACATGGGGGTTTACGATGTCTCCATCGAAGATCAACCCGGCGGCGTCGGCAAACGCGAGAACACGAACCACTACGTCACCGGACGTGACGGTGGTCGAGACATCGACCTGCGCGCATTCGCCACCGAGGGCATGAAACTCTACGGCCGCCTACTGGGAGTCGAGGACGGCGTTCTGCAGTTCGCGCCCACCCTCGAGGCATCCCTCGACGCTGCGGACCGCGTGGCCGAGAGCATCAAGGACAACATCGACGCCTACATCGAGCGCGAGGGAATCAGCGCGCCGAGCGAGGAGCGTTACGTTCCGGTGTGGCGTCCGGAGACCGAGACCACCGAACTCGACCTCGTCGCCGCCGATATCAAGGCCGTCGTCTGGTCCGTCGGCTTCCGTACCGATTATCGCTGGCTGAAGGTCGGCGCGTTCGACGGCGAGGGCCACCCGACGCACAACCGAGGCGTCACCTCGGTGTCCGGCCTGTACTTCCTCGGTCTGCCGTGGCAGCACACCTGGGGTTCGGGGCGATTCGCCTCGGTGGCGAGGGACGCTGCGTTCCTCGCCGATCAGATCGGTCTCGAGATCAGTGCCGCACAACCCCAGAGTCAGATGGTCTGAGCTTCTCGTGGTCCCCATCAAGATCGGCGCGCTGGCAGCGCATTTCGGGAGAGATGTCGACCGAGCCGTACTGAAGATCACCACGATCATCTCCAGTGCGGCCCGAGAAGGCATCGATCTCCTGGTGCTGCCCGACGCGTCCCTCGGGGGCTACATCAACAGTCTGAGCAATCCGGATCCCGCGGAACTGCCGCCCACCCTCGATCCCGACGGTCCGGAACTGGCGGCGATCATCGCCGCGGCCGGGAACATGACGATCTGCATCGGCTACACCGAGCTGTCGAAAGGACTGCGGTACAACGCTGCTGCCTGTCTGACCGGAGACGGCATCCTGGGTAGTCACCGCAAGGTGCACCAGCCGCTCGGGGAGTCGCTCGCCTATGCGGCCGGTGATCACTTCGAGGCTTTCGACACCCCGGTGGGGCGGATGGGCATGTTGATCGACTACGACAAGACGTTCCCGGAGTCGGCGCGGACGTTGGCGCTCGACGGCGCGAGAATCATAGCGGCCCTGTCTGCGTGGCCCGCCAGCGTCACGGATCGAGCGTCTTCTCTTCCGAACGATCGGCAGTCCCGTCTGTTCGATCTGTACGACGCAGCCCGGGCGGCCGAGAACCAGGTGGTGCTGGTCTCGTCCAATCAAACCGGAGTGATGGGTTCGCTGCGCTTTCTCGGGCAGGCGAAGATCGTCGGCCCCGGTGGCGACGTACTAGCGCGGACCTGGTCCAAAGGAGGCCTTGCGGTGCACGAGATCGATGTCGACGCCGAGGTCGACCGAGCGCGCCGGGGGCTGCATCACCTGGCCGAGCGTCGAGTGGATGCCTACCCGAATCTGTTGCAGGAGAAGCCAGGTCAGTGAAGATCAGCCTGTCGACCTACTCGTCCAAGCCGCGCGGCGGAGTGGTGCACACGCTGGCGCTGGCCGAGGCGCTGGCGCGCGCCGGGCAGGACGTGTCGGTGTGGTCCCTCGGCCGCGGTGGCGACAGTACGTTCTTTCGTGACGTGGACCCCGCCGTCGACATCAAAATGGTCCCGTTCGAGCACCGGGAAGGGGAGAACGTCGGAGAACGAATTCTGCGGTCGATAGATGTTCTGCGGCAGGCTTTCACGCCGGACGAGTACGACATCGTGCATGCGCAGGACTGCATCTCCGCCAATGCCGTCGGCCGCTGCATCAGGACCATCCACCACCTGGACGAGTTCACCACGCCCGAGCTGGCCGCGTGCCACGAACGCGCGATCACGGCCCCGTACGCGCGCATCTGCGTGTCGGCGGCGGTGGCGAGCGACGTTCGCCGCGGATGGGGATTCGAGCCCACGGTCATCCCCAACGGCGTCGACGCCGAGAGGTTCACCGCAGCGGCGCAATCGGGCCGATCGCACTGGCGCGAGAAGCTCGGCCGATACGTGCTCGCCGTGGGAGGTATCGAACCGCGCAAAGGCAGCCTGGATCTACTCGACGCCTTCGCCCGGCTGCGTACGCACGACCTGAGATTGGTCTTCGCCGGCGGTGAAACGCTGTTCGACTATCGCGACTATCGTGCGGAATTCGACCGCCGCGCAGCCGAACTCGGTATCGAGCCGGTGATACTCGGTACCGTCGACGACGACGAGTTGCCGCACCTCGTGGCACAGGCTGCTGTGCTGCCGTTCTTCTCGACCAAGGAGGGCTTCGGACTGGCCGCCATGGAAGCACTCGCGGCGTCGACTCCCGTCGTCGCGCGAGATCTGCCGGTACTGCGAGAAGTGTTCGGCAACAGCGTCACCTACGCGTCCTCGGCGCAGACCATGGCAGCCGAGCTTCAACGTGCCGTGCGAGAACCGCAGGATCCGCTACCGGGCCTGACGCTGGCGCACAGCCTCACGTGGGACGAGGCTGCGGGTAAACATCTGGAGTTCTACTCCTCGCTTCGGTGACCGCTGCGCTTGTTGCGCTTGAGCCGATGGGGCTTGAGCTTGTGGAAACCCTTGACCCGTAGTGAGCGAATCGATTTGAGGTAGAACTCGGAGTCGTGACGCAGTTCCTCGGTCATGACGGTGTCGACGAGAGTCGTTCCCGGATTGGCCGAACTGGTCAGGCGCGCAGCGATGTTGACCACGGACCCGTACAGATCACCGTAACGGGCGAGAACCGGCCCCCAGGCCAGCCCGACCCGCAGATCCGGCATGTCTTCCTGTTCGGCGAACGCGTCCTGCAGGTCGAGGGCGATGTGGGCGGCGTCCTCGGGAGTCTGCGCGCTGAACATCACCTCGTCGCCGACGTTCTTGATCACCGAACCACGCCCGCGCGCAATGATATTGGTGGCGAGAGACTCGAACTCCTCGAGGAGCGTGGTCAGTTCGCCGATGTCGAGTCGACGCGTCAGGCTGGTGTAGCCGACCATGTCCGCGAAGCCGACGGCCATGACGGGGCTGTCGGTGGCGTCGTCGGGAGCGGCGATGGACCGTCCGGCCGCCGCGGCCAAGTGCCGTCGCCAGGTGTACGCCTGGAGCGCTTCGAGGGTGGGGACCGTCTCGGCAGCGATATCCCTGGCGTTGTGCCGGATGGTGTCGATATCGTTCTGGTCCTCGTCGCTGCTGGTGATGCGCTCGAGGATGTGAGAGTTCACCACGCCCACTTGCCATTCCGCGAGTCTGGACATCGACTGGCCGAGAGTGCGCGCGATCGCGACCTCCATCTCGGGCTTGATGACCTTCTGCTCGGTGAGTCCGGTGATCAACTTCAGTGCCTCGAGGTCCGCATCGGTGTAGACGACGGCCTCGGTATCGGTGTGGATGGGAAAGCCCATGCCGATCCACAGCGCGATGACCCGTTCGAGCGGCAACCCCGACCTGTCGACGATGTCGGACCGGGTGTACTTCGGAGTGCCCCCCAGGAGATTGCGTTCGATCTCCGCTTGCACCACCGAGTTGATCTCGTTCTCAGGCATATCCCAACGTTCTGTCGAAATAGGAACGGACATCGTCCACGTACGCGTCGATCTTGTCGGGCTCCCAGTCCGTGGTGGGAATGGGCTCTCCGATGGTGACCTTGACGGTACCGGAATGGACGGTGAAATCCTTTTTCCACATCACGTCACCCGCGTTGTGGATGACGATGGGAACGATGGGCACTCCGGCCTGCATCGCCAGGTGGAAGCCGCCCTTCTTGAATCGGCCGAGACGCGACGTCGGCATCCGTGTGCCCTCGGGCGCGATGGCGACCGAGATGCCACTGTGCAATTTCTCGATGGCGGGGCGCATCGCCTCTCGCGCCTGAGAGGGATCACCACGATCGACGTAGGCGACGTCGAAAATCCTGCCCAGCAATGCGAATCGTGGGTCGCGTTCGAGTTCTCGTTTGGCGACCGCGGTGATGTCCCGTCGAAGAATGGACGTGACGATGATCGAGTCGGCGGTGCTCTGATGGTTGAACATGAACACAGCGGGCCGCGCCGACCACGCGTTCTCGGTGCCGGTCACGTCGAGCTTGACTCCGGCAATGGTCAGAGCGATGTCGGGCGCAATGGTGCTCGTGATGTTCGCTCCGTTGCGCCTGCTGCGCGTCAGCAGCCCGAGGCCGAGGCCGATCGATGCGCTGGCCAGCACCGACCCCAGAGCTGCGGTGCTGCGCACGGCCGAGGTCAGATCGGTGCCGCGCTTGGGGCTCTCCAACGTGAGCGAGGGCCACTTCTTCTTGGCGGCGTAGCGCTGCAGTTCGGGATCCGGGTTGAGGGCGATGGGACGGCCGACGGCCTCGAGCAGTGGAATGTCCTCACCGCCGTTGGAGTAGGCGAAGCAGCCGGCGAGAGCGATTCCCTCACGTTCGGCGTAGTCGATCGCGGCCTTGGCCTTGCGTGGTCCCCACAGCGAATCGCCGACCAGCTCCCCGGTCAGGATGCCGTCGGTGACCACCGGAGTGGTGCACAGCAGTGTCTCGAACATCATGTCCTGCTGTACGGGCAGCGCCTGGTACGGCGTGGCCGAGGTGGCCATCACCAGTCGATGACCGGCGTGACGGTGTGCTTCGACGAGGATGCGGGCCTGTGGGTAGATCATCGGCGCGATCTCGTTGCGGAACAGCGTGTCTGCCTGTTCCATCAGATCGTCTTCCCGACGGCCCTCCAGGCCCCGGACGGCCTTGCCCATCAGGTTGTCGACCGGGGAGTTGCGCATCCGCATCTCGACGACGGCACTCGATATCTCCCACAGTTCTTTGACCGTCACGTCGAGAGTCTTGAGCCGTTCGAGAAATACTGCACGGGCGGAGAACCCGTTGATCAGGGTGCCGTCCAGATCGAAGAACGCAACGGTGTCTCGGCCGGGTGGAGCGGCGGCGATCGCGATCAGTCGATCGTCGAACTCGGTCATGAATTGTTCTCCTCGGGGGCCGAGATCGGTTCTACCTCGCGCAGCATCTGGTGGGCCATGTCGCGGATCGTGCGTACCTTGCGTGCCCACTCGTCGATCTCGAGCGCGAATGCTCGACGCCGCCGGGCTATACCGTCGGACGTGGAGTCGACGAGATCGCGATTCTCGGCCAATTGCAATGCTGTATCGAACAATTCGCCGGAGATCGACTCGCTGTGATCGAGCTGCTGACGAAGTCGTCTGGCCTGAGCCGCACCGAGGCATTCGGTGATGAACTTCGCCTTGTCGAACTCACCGCTCTGCGGCAGCAACATCAGCTGATCGGCAACCACCTGGTATGCCTCGAAGATCGGCTGCAACACGCGGTGCGCCAGATGCAGATCCTGCGACTGCAGTTGCCGTGCAGCATATTCGGGGTCGCTGATGTTGGCGCGCCAGTCCGGGTCGATGAGATCGACCTCGGATTCGAGCCGTTCGCCGAAGTCCTTCTTGTCGCCGAAGAAGAACTCGAACTTGAGCAGATCACGTAACTGCAGTGCCGACTGCCACAGCGACTCCTGGGTCAGTGGCGTCGAATCGCCGCTGGTCGGCAGCACGACCAGCTCGCCGATGGCGCGCATGACGAAGAAGTGGATTGCGTTGTTACGGAAGAACGCTGCGACCAGATGCTTGTCCTGAGCCAGGTAGAACAGGGGCTCGGGACCGTCGTCGAAACGCTTGACGACGTTGGCGTTGACCTGTGCGATGACGGCCGAGCGCACGACGTCGACGTCGGCGATGTCCACGCCGCCCGCGGTGGGCAGGTTGCGGCGCTTGATGTAGCGGGCGAGCGGGGCGATGATGGCCCACATCTCGTTGACGTTGAGGGCGCGATCCTCGATGCCCAGCAGGGCCATGGTGACCAATGCGGCCGGCGTCACCGGAGTCGCGTCGTTGATCGCGTGGGAGACACCGAGCGCGATCTTCTGCACCGCCACTCGCTTGTCGGAGTTCTCGGCGACGATCGACGCCACCGACATCGGCTCGCCGAAGTTCAGGTACACGTTGCCGCGCAACGTGCCCTGCGCGCGGATGTACCCGATGGCCATCCGAATACCCTCGGCCTGCTTCTTCGCGCCGTGCGATTCCTCGGCCATCGCACCGACCTCGTGCAGCCGGTCGTAGGTGATGGACGTCGGAACCAGGTACACGTCCTCGGCATCGCTGGTCTCGAGTGCGTCCACCAGATAGGTCAGCAGGCCGAATCGCGGCGGGCGGAGCTTCCCGGTGCGGCTACGGCCGCCCTCGATGTACCACTCGAGGTTGAACCGCTTGCTCAGCAGGAAGCTCATGTACTGACGCAGCGTCCACTTGTAGATCGCGTCGGAGAACTTGCGCTGGATGAGCACGACGCCACTGCGTTTGGCGATCGGGCCCAGCGGCCAGAAGCCGACGTTGATGCCGCCCATGACGTGGTTGAGCGGCAGGCCTTCGGCCAGCAGGGCAGGACGCAGTACGAGCGGGTCGAGATAGGAACGGTGGTTGGGCAGGAACACCAGCGGATAGTTCTTGTTGAGTTCGCGCACCTTCTGCAACTGATCACGGTCCACGTCGACCTTGTACGCCCGGGAGAAGTACGCCCCGAGGGTTCCCCACATCTCGACCGCGCGGCGGGTCTCGGTTGCGACCATCTCGCCGAGGATCTCCTGGACGCGGGTGTCGACGGCGTCGCGATCCTGGCCGACCTCCTCGGCGAGTTCGGTGATTCCGTCCCGGAACTTCTTCTGTTCCGTCATGTCCTCGACGACGAATCGCGGGATCTTGTACTCGGAGCCGATGACGCCGCGCTCGGCCTTGTCCAGCGCCAGACTGGCCTGACGAAGAATGAACGACGACAGGGACGTGCCGCCGCCGCGCTCGAACCGATCCTGCAGATCACTGAGAGTCGCGGGCTCGCCGACCAACACCGCGGAGTGGTCCGGGTCGTCGCCTGCCACCCATCGCTGCCACACCTGCGTTGGCTTGGACCGACCACGAGGCGCGAAGATTCGGTGCAGAATGCCGCTCTTGCGATCGGACAGAGTCACCCGCAGCGGGATCAGCAGCGGATCGTCGGCGTAGCCGCGAACACTGTCCGAGAGTGACGTTTTCGCCTCACCGGAGAGCACCACCGAGGGTGGTCGCGGTTCGCCGTCCGGAGTGGTGGCGTCGATCCACTGATTCAGAGCCTGAACCTCGAGGGTGGATTTGGCGTCGAGCAAATACACGTGCGGACCGTCGCTGAGCGACTGTTCGTCCGCGTCGAGGTGGTACATCGAGACTCCTGTTCCGTACCTTCGCAAGGAGGCACGCCGCCAGGCTACGCGGCAGAAACCGTGTGCGAGGGCGGTTCGGTGAGGTGGTTCCGGGACACCGATCTCGCCCGGGAGTCGCGCGGCTACTCGCCGGTACCCTGGTGGGGCCGATGGCACCTCGAGTGCGCGCGCGGTGCGCCGGGCGGCTGTCGTATACAGTGAGAGACATCGGCCTTCTCGGCCAACCAAATCTAAGTGTTAATCCAAGTTACAGTTACTTGTGGTTACAGTTACTTGGATTAACGGATAACCTCCTCTCGATACGCCGATCCGACGCGCCCTGTGCTGCCCCGGCCGCATCTCACCTGCAAGTGTGCGACAGTATTCGCAAACACTTTCGAGAAAGGCCGGTAGTCGATGCCACCCCGTGGGCGCGCCGTGAACGATTCGTTGACTCCCGAGAATCTGACGGCTCTGGCCGCGGCGCTCGCCGAGGGGCGTCGGGCCACCGTCTATCTTCGTGAACCCAACCCGAGTCTGGGCCTGCCCGAGGGGACGTCGGCGAAGGTCGTGTCGATCGACGGCACCACGGTCACCATCAGCCCGAAGGGTGTCAACGACGAATTGCCCTACGAGGCAGAGGAACTGCGCATCACTCGCAACGCGGCAACTCCGCCTGCGCCGGCCAAGCGCGTGCCCGCGAAGAAGGTGGCACCGCCTCAGGCGACGCCGGCAAGGAGCGCCGAGCCGGTGCAGCCCAAACCCGTAGCGGTTCGGCCCGACGCGGAGCCGGCACAGCCCAAGACGGTGGCGGAACGCCCCAAGGCCGTGCAACCGCCGAGTCCGGCTCCCCGTCGAGCCAAGAAGGCACCGGGCGGCGTCAGCGTCACCATTCATGCGGGGGCCGACAACGATTGGTCCGTCACGGTCACCCAGGGGGCGAAGCGGCCCACCAAATCGCAACCGGTGAGCCCCGAGTCGGTGAGCCGCGCTGTTCGGGAGTTGGGCGACCCCACTGCACGCGACGCAGTCGAGGCAGTCATCTCCCACGCGCGCGAGGAAGCCGCCCGACGCGTTGCAGAACTGAGCCGTCAACTCGAGGAGGCGCGCACGACGCTTGCCGCCCTCGAGCAGGACGTATGAACGACTCGCTCGTGTTCGTACACCTGTTGTTGCTAGGGTTCTGCCGACACCGCTGAGAGGGAGTACATGTTCAAGAAATTCATGCTCGTCGTCGTGGGGGCGGCTGCAATCGTAGCCAGCGTCGGCGTGGGGTCCGCATCCGCGGCCACTCCAGCTGCTCTCGGCGGCGGCTCGGGAATCATCGTCGGAGGCGCGGCCGAGTGCACGCTGACGACGATCGGTAACGACCGCAACGGAAACCTGGTCGGCTTCACCGCCGGTCACTGTGGCCAAGCGGGCGCCTCCATCGTCCCCGAGTACGACACCTCCCTCGGTGAGGTCGGCCGCATCGCGTTCTCCAACCCGGAATACGACTACGCCCTCATCGAATTCCAGCGTGACAAGGTCGCACCGATCAACCGCGTCGGCAACGTGACCATCTCGCAGGTCGGTCCGCCGACGGCGTTCCCGAACATCGTCTGCAAGGAAGGCCGTACCACCGGCAACACCTGCGGACTCGCGTACGGCGACGTCCTGCAGTCGCAGGAGACCTGGGCACAGCTGTGTGTCGTCGAAGGTGACTCGGGCAGCCCGGTCGTCGTCGGCAACACCCTCGTCGGCATGGTCAATGCCTACCTCGGCGTGGCGTGCTTCGGACCCGAGGTCGGCACCAACTTCGACGCGATCCTCCGCAACGTCGATCAGGGCAACGGACTCGGCGCAGGATTCGTCCCGGCTCCCTAGATCCACCCGTTTTCGGCCGAAGGCCCCGTTCGCGCAACACACCGCGACGGGGCCTTCGTCGTGCGTGGGGTCGGTACTGCTCTCAGCGGGCGCGGGCGGACGACCGAACATCTGCGACTATGCGTTCCGCGTCGTCCGGCGCGATTCCCAGCAGCACCAGGCTCGACGTCGTCGCCGCTCCGGCCGGATCGCCGATCAATCCGGCGTTGGTGGCGTCGAGGATCGACAGCGCAATGGCCTCGATGTTGAGGATCAGCACCTCGGCGGCGAGGTACGAGGAGAACACACCCTCGCGCTGTCCCCGTCGGATGACCGCGGCAGCCGACTCGCGCATCGGAGTCAGTAGATCGTGAATGCTGTTGTGTCCCAGATCGGACCGTGCGACCGCGAGTAACAGCCGGTACTGATCTCCGACGCGGGCCAGGGCCAGTGTCTGCCGAACGAACACCGTCACCGCCGATTCGTCTGCGGCAGGAACGCGGTTGAGCGCAGCCGAAATTCGTTCCGCTGCCTCCACGGCGATACCGTCGATCAACGCTTCGCGAGAAGCGAAGTGGGCGTACACGGTTCGCCGGACCACTCCCGCAGCGGCGGCGACGTCGTTGATGGTCGCATCGGGATTGTCCGCCAGCACTCCTTGCGCAACGTGCAGAATTCGCGCTCGATTGGATCGGGCGTCACGTCGTTGCACGGGCGGCGCAGCTGCGTCCCGTGCAATCGAACTCGACTCCGTCGTCTTACGCACAGGACAACATCTAGCACGATCGCGGGCGGGGAGTGTGGTTGCCGCCACAAAAGATTGCCGATCCTAGTCGACGCTTCCTAAGCTGCACAGCACTGTGCAAGGTGTGTCTCGCACTTTGCCAACGGGGGGGAACACACGATGACACTGCTTGCGATGACGCCTGTCCAAGATATGCACAAACCGTACCCACGACGCTGGTCGGCGCTGGTGGTGTTGTGCCTGAGCCTGCTGATCGTGGTCATGGCCAACACGTCCCTGTTGGTCGCGGCACCGTCGATGACACTCGACCTGAGTCTGACGAGCAGCGACCTGCAATGGGTGATCGACGGCTACACCGTCCCCTACGCGTCGTTGATGTTGCTGTGCGGGGTGATCGGAGATCGCTACAGCCGCCGCGGCGCTCTGATTCTCGGCCTGATCATCTTCGTCGCCGGATCTGTCGCCGGGGCACTCACCGATGCCAACCTCGGGGTGATCCTGGCCCGCATCGTCATGGGTGTTGCCGCTGCCATCGTCATGCCCGCCACCCTGTCGCTGTTGGTCGCGACCTTTCCCAAGCGGGAACGCGCCACCGCTGTCACCGTGTGGGCGGCAACCTCGGGACTCGCGATCGCGGCCGGGCCGCTGTTGGCGGGCTGGCTTCTCGAGAGATTCACCTGGCACTCGACGTTCCTGATCAATGTTCCGATCGCGTTGGCCGCCATCGTCGGTGCCGTCGTGCTGGTCCCGCCGTCACGGGCCGTCGACCCGGGTGCGATCGACTGGATCGGTGGACTGCTGTCGGTGCTGGCCGTGTCGACCATCGTGTACGCCATCATCGAGGGGATGCACTTCGGCTGGACGGTCGGGCCTCTGTACTTCGCGCTCGTCGGGCTGCTGTCGGTCGTCGGCTTCGTGGGATGGGAACTGCGCCATCCCAATCCGTTGCTCGACGTCCGAATGTTCTCTTCCCGCATCCTCAGCGGTGCCACCCTCGCGGTGCTGATCTTCTTCCTCGTCACCTTCGGTGCCATCTACTTCGTCGCCCAGTATCTCCAGTTCGCTCTCGGCTACGGTCCGGTGTCCACCGGCGTTCACCTCTTGCCGTTGGCCGGTGCGGTCTTCGTCGGATCCGGAATCACGATGTGGCTCACGCCGAAGCTGGGACCGCGCGTCACCGTCACCGCAGGCATGATCGTGGGAACGCTGTCGGTCGTCTCGCTCATCGGGATCGACTCGACCGCAACGTATTCCGACTTTCTTCCGGTGCTGACGCTGCTCGGTCTGGCAATCGGACTGTCCGTCTCGCCCTGCACCGACTCCATCATGGGCGAGTTTCCGGACAGCAAGCTCGGAGTGGGCGGCGGGCTCAACGACACCGCCCTCGAACTCGGCGGATCGCTCGGCATCGCTGTGCTTGGATCGGTGCTCGCCGCGTCCTACCGCCAGGGCATCGAAGGATTCCTGCAGACCTTCCCCGGCAAGCAACCGAACGGCCAGTACACCGGTCAGGCGGCGGAAGGACTTGCGGCATCGCAGGATTCGTTGGCCGGTGCGGTGATCGTCTCCGACGTCATCCGCGACCAGAACGCATTCCTCAGTGGGTTCGCGGACAATCTCGAAGCCAATGCTGTCGCGGCGTTCGGTGACGCAGTGGTGCACACGAGTGTTGTTGCCGCCGTCGTGTTCGGCGTCGGCACGGTGATCGTCGCGCTGCTCATTCCGTCCAAGAATGCGACTGCGGCGACGTCGTCGGAGAAGATCGAGTTCGAGCCGATCGTGCCCTTCGTCGCGCCGCCGGCAAAGGACCCGGTTGCCGATCGTGAGGTCGCCGAGCTCGAGCAACTACTGGAGCGGCCGTCGGCGAAGCCCCAGAATTCCGGCGCACGGCACGCATTGCGCACCGCGGAGGAGACCGCACCGGCACCTGCGCGCACCGTGGCCGAGCCGGCTCTGGTGGACGCCGAGCTCGAGCGTCCCAGCATCTATCAGCTGGCCTCGAAGGTGTACGAGTTCGACGCCTCCGTCGCCCGACAGGCCACGGTGGACAGCAAGTCCGGCGACCGCGTGACGATCCACCAGCTCGCCCTGTCCAACCTGGCGCGCACCCGACGCGTCGAGGCCGAGGAAGCCCTCGACGCAGCCCTCGAACTCAGCGATCTGCCGGTTGCGCCCACACCGCAGCCGCCCGAACCCACCGAGCCGCTGCAGACCTTCTACCAGCGGGCCAGTAAACAACACGCCAACTGCACGGCATTCAAGGAACGCTCGAGCTCCATGTGGGCAATGCCGCTGTAGTCGCAACCCCGCCCGCCTCTGGTCCGCCTCCCGCCCAATCCCGCCCGCGCACCCAACCCCGCCCGCGTCAATGGACCATTGCACCGCCGAGACGTATGTGCACCGCTCCCCGGAAGTTGGACTGAGTAATTCAGTTCCGACTACCGGGGAGTTTTGTATGCGTGCACGAAGTTCA